>CALHVH010000233.1 GCA_938039225.1 uncultured Gammaproteobacteria bacterium | reverse complement strand
ATGGAAAAAATTATGCTTAAACACCTGAGTGAAGAATATTTCAACGCCATTTTCAGAAAGGCGCTGCATGTTCACATTTTGCTTTTTAATTTCTTGTACTTGACCAATTGGAGTGCCAAAAACACGCTCCATAACTAATACGTTTTTATGCGAATAATCAAAATAAATTTCTGGCACATACAACAATGGCATATCTTCATGATTTCGCCTTAATAAGGCACCATTTGCCGCTTCTCTACCTAAATCTAACTCATCGAAAATAGTTTTTTCATACTCTTCAACCACTTCAACCGGCTTTAAACGGTGACCGTCTTTCCAATATTTATTGGCTAAATTGGCAATGTCTTTTAATACTTCTACATCTCTAGCTACTTGTTCTTCAACGCCAGGACGTAAAATTTTAACAACCACATCGCGACCATCTTTTAATTTAGCTGCATGCACTTGTGCAATAGACGCTGCAGCAAGCGGATCTTGATTAAACTCAGAAAATATTTCATCAAACTCTTGCCCATAAGTTTCAACAAGTATTTCTTTAGCCTTTTCTGATGAGAACGGTGGAACAGCATCTTGTAGTTTGACCAGTTCACTTGCTATTTCTTGAGGCAGCAAATCAATTCGGGTTGAAATAGCCTGACCAAATTTTATAAATACCGGACCTAACTCTTCAATGGCTTCACGCAAACGCACCCCCAAAGGCTTGTTTTTGTCTACAAACCAATTCGAAGGGAAAACATAATATAAGAAGCGTAAAGGGCGAAAAAGATGGGTGGCCTTAATAACTTCAACTAAGCCGTGCTTTACCAGTACTCGTTGAATTTGTAGTAAGCGCCAAAATTGTTTAGGTCGGATCATTTTTTCTTCTTCGTGTTTTTATATTTGAGAGCTTGCTGGGTCTTCTTCTATATGCATTGTTTTTTACTAAGTATTAACTAAACAATGCGCATCGTAACCTCGCAATGACCTTGTTCTCAAAGTCATTGCAAGCCAGAGACGCGGCAATCTTTTTTATTCAACGGCTTTGTCCAAATCATCTAGGTCTTTCTGTAAATCTTTAACCTCAGAGGAAAAATCATCAAACTCAGAACGTGATGGAGTTGCATTACCCTCTTCTTGAAGATGCTCATCCGCTTTATTTGCAAAGCCTTTAAAAATTTGCTGACCAAAGCCAAAGAGACCCTGAATAATATTACTGATTTGTGGTCCGGCATAATCACCAAACATTTTGGCAATCTCTTCTTGCCAATCTGGCATAGCCAATTCAATCAGTCGTTGAAATTGTCCTGCAAGAACAGCATCGCCTTTCATTTTCAACTTGCCAGCTCTAACCAATTCCATGGGCTTAGATTGTGTTGCCTGCATAAAATGCATGACCGAGCCGCTGAATACCACATCAGGCTTAATATCTTTATCACTAAGCAGTTCAATTGTCTCACCAATGGGGGCAATTAAAATAGTGTCTGGTATGGCTTCAATATCTATTTCTAAGACTTTACCACTGAGTGTTTTACAAAACTCACGTGCTGTAATCGAATCTTTTAGTTTACGATTTAATAGTATTTCGAAATGAGGGAGTCCGGCTTCAATAATCATTATTTATATCGTTTGATATGTAGGATGGGCAAAACACAGTGTGTCCATCAAAGCTATATTAACAAAAAGATGGGCACGCAAGCTTTGCCCATCCTACCATTTTTAAATCTTAAATCCTCGGTGCAAAGCAACTATCCCGCCCGTAAGATTATGATAACGAACACGCTCAAAACCAGCTTCTGTCATCATACCTTTTAAAGTATCTTGATCCGGGTGCATGCGTATGGATTCAGCTAAGTACTGATAACTCTCGGCATCATTAGCAACCAATTTACCAATCAAAGGTAAAAGCTTAAATGAATAGGCATCGTAAACTGTGCCAAGTCCGGGAGCCACTGGTTTTGAAAACTCTAGAACCAATAAACGCCCACCTGGCTTAAGTACACGATACATAGAGCGCAAGGCTTTATCTTTATCAGTAACATTACGTAAACCAAAGGCGATGGTTACACAATCAAAAGTTTCATCGTCAAACGAAAGTTCTTCTGCATTTTCAGTTTGAAAAGAAACATTGCCACCAATACCAGCATCTAAGAGACGATCACGCCCAACTTCAAGCATGCTTTCATTAATATCAGTGAGAAATACATGTCCGGTTTTACCAACCTGCTTACTCAAGCCCTTGGTAATATCACCGGTGCCACCAGCAACATCTAAAGCTGTCATACCTTCGCGTAAGCCGGTTTGCTCAAGAGTGAATTTTTTCCACAGTCGGTGAACACCCATAGACATGAGGTCATTCATGATGTCGTAGTTTTTTGCGACTGAATCAAAAACGCCTTTTACTTTTTCTTGCTTTTCTTCGACTGGTACTTGCTTGTAACCAAAATGGGTTGTTCCAGGGTCTTGCTCAGTAGTCGTTTTATCTGTATCTGTTGCCATAGTGTTCTCGTTAAAACTATTAGCAAGTGCTGGAAAAGCTAATTATTTGGGTAGTCATGTCCAGCGGCTTGCAGTTTGACTAGATAATCTTGCCAGTTATCTGCATATTTTACGCCAAGTTCATACAAATAGGACCACGAATACAGTCCGGTATTGTGTCCATCATCAAACTCAAGACGCAATGCATATTGTCCGACAGGTTCTATACGCACTATTCGGATATCTTGCTTATCTAATTGTAAAACCGCTTGAGTGGGACTATGTCCACGAACCTCGGCTGACGGAGAGAAAACGCGTAAATATTCCCATGACAAACTAAAGGTATTACCGTCTGAAAAGCTCACATCCAAGAGACGCGACTCTTGACGCATTTTGATTTCAGTTGGTACTTGCGGTGTTGTCATTTTATTTTTTCAATTTAATATTGAGACTGCCGTGCTTCGCTTGCAATGACAGTTACTAAGTATTATCGTCATTGCGAGCCGCCTTTAGGCGGCGTGGCAATCTCCATTCTAGGAACACATTCTAAAGAATGTAACGACTCAAATCTTCATCTTCCACTAAGGCATCAAGTTGTGCATCTACATAAGCAGAATCAATATCGATACTCTGCGCTGAACTATCAGAAGCATCATAAGACAGTTTTTCTAAAAGACGCTCCATTACCGTATGTAAGCGTCTAGCGCCAATATTTTCCATACGCTCATTTGCCTTAAAAGCGACTTCAGCAATACGCTGAATTCCTTCAGCAGTGAAATTTACCGTCAAATCTTCGGTTTGTAACAAAGCCTGATACTGTGTAGTTAAAGAAGCATTGGTTTCGGTTAAGATTTTTACAAAATCATCAACAGTCAAAGCATCAAGCTCAACACGAATTGGAAAACGACCTTGTAATTCTGGAATCAAATCTGAAGGTTTAGAATAACTAAAAGCACCTGAAGCGATAAATAAGATGTGGTCAGTTTTAATCATGCCGTACTTGGTATTGACTGTGCTACCTTCAACCAAAGGTAATAAATCCCTTTGTACGCCCTCTCGTGACACATCGCCACTTGAGTTACTACTGCTTTTTGCGATCTTATCAAACTCGTCCAAAAACACGATGCCATGATTTTCTACGGCGTCTAAGGCTTCTTGTTTAAGCTCATCTTCATCAATCAGTTTTGCCGCCTCTTCATCAATGAGATGTTTTAAGGCTTCTTTGACTTTCAAGCGTCTACGTTTTTTCTTATCGCCGCCGCCCATGTTTTGAAACAGTGATTGCAACTGTCCAGTCATTTCTTCCATGCCTGGAGGCGCCATAATTTCAATACCCACTGCAGCCGCTTTGGTATCAATTTCAATTTCTTTATCGTCTAACTTTCCTTCGCGTAACATTTTACGAAACTTCTGACGTGTTTCGTTTTCTTTATCCGTAGTAGTTTCACCATCAGCGTAACGTGCCGGTGGCAACAGCACATCTAAAATTCTGTCTTCGGCGGCATCTTCTGCACGTGGACGAAGTTTTTTAATGGCGAGTTCACGTGTTTGTTTTATTGCAACGTCAACCAAATCACGAATAATAGAATCAACTTCACGCCCCACATAACCAACCTCGGTAAATTTAGTGGCCTCCACTTTTACAAAGGGGGCTTTGGCAAGTTTGGCTAAGCGTCTTGCAATCTCGGTTTTACCTACACCGGTTGGACCAATCATTAGGATATTCTTGGGAGTAATTTCACTACGTAGAGGCTCAGTCACCTGAGCTCGTCTCCAGCGATTACGTAATGCGATGGCAACGGCACGTTTAGCAGCGTCTTGGCCAATAATATGGTTGTCTAGTTCTTGCACGATTTCACGTGGAGTCATGGACATAGTTGTACCTTCTATAAATTTGTATATTTTGTAGCTAAATGTATCTAATTTCTTTAAAATTCGATAAAAATTAGCACAAATTATATTGTTGAGTTTTGATCAAGTTTTAGCGATTTAAACACTGTTAATCCAAATTAACGGCATTTTCTTCGAAATTGGCAGCAAATACCTACTTATTCGCATCCAGTTCTTCAATAATCGCCTTTCCGTTGGTGTAAATGTCTATATCTCCTGCGATCTGCAACGATTTGGCCACAATATCACCCGCTTCTAAGTCTGTATTGTTAAGAAGCGCTCTCGCTGCAGCTTGTGCGAAAGAACCGCCCGAGCCGATCGCTAATAGGTCGTCATCGTTTTCAATAACATCACCGTTACCAGAAATAATGAAAGATGATTCGGCGTCAGCCACAATTAATAAGGCTTCTAGCTTGCGTAAGTACTTATCCGAACGCCAGTCTTTTGCCATTTCAACTGCGGCTTTCATGAGTCGATTATGTTCTTTCATTTTGGATTCAAAACGCTCAAACATAGTGAATGCATCAGCCGTACCACCAGCAAAACCAGCTAAAACCTTATCATTATGCAATCTACGTACTTTACGTACATTGGCCTTCATCACCGTATTACCCATGGTTGCTTGGCCATCTCCGCCAATAGCAACCTTGCCATTTCGTCGTACCGATACAATTGTTGTCATAAATTAATCTCTACTTTTTGTATGTACCCAAGCACTTTAATAACTTAAAAATCAAGAATCTTCATCTTCACTTTTTTCATGTGCTCTTGGGTGTGTTTTATCGTAGATGGTGGCTAGATGCTGGAAATCAAGGTGTGTATAGATTTGCGTTGTACTAATATCGGCATGTCCGAGCAATTCTTGAACAGCTCGTAAATCACTACTGGATTCAAGCATATGCGAGGCAAAGGAATGCCTAAATTGATGCGGGTGTAAATCGTGATTGATCCCTTGTTTTTTAGCCCAATACTTCACTCTTTGCTGCACATTACGATGACTGATTCGTGTGCCACGATTGCTTACAAAAATGGCTTGTTCATCTTTATCCTTAAGCCAATCGCTACGTACATTCAACCAGTCTTTTAAGGCCGTGAGAGCGTGCTTCCCAATAGGCAATACTCTGGTTTTATTACCTTTACCTATCACACGCACTAAATTTTCTGAGTAATCAATACTCTCTAAATCCAGTGAAACCAATTCAGCCAAACGCAAACCTGAAGAATAAAACAATTCCAACATAGCTTTGTCACGCAAGAAAGCGTGGCCCTCGCCTTGCATATTGAGTAGCTGATCCATTTGATCAACGTCTAAAGTCTTGGGCAAGCGACGCGGTGCCTTAGGAGCTCGTACATCCATAACAGGATTGATTTGAACCTCACCTTCCACTAGTAGATAATTAAAGAAACTACGACAAGCTGATAAGCGACGTTGAATACTGGTAGGACCCAACCCTTTGCGAAAGGCTGAAGCCGCAAAGAAACGCATCTGATTGGGTTGCATTTGTTTCCAGTATTGGATATTTTGCTCAAGACAAAATTCTTGCAATACTTTTAAATCACGTAAGTAATTGCTTAGGGTGTGAGACGAAAGTTGTTTTTCAAAACGAATAAAATCGAGAAATTTCTTAACTGGAATCGCAA
This sequence comes from uncultured Gammaproteobacteria bacterium, assembly GCA_938039225.1. Taxonomy (GTDB): domain Bacteria; phylum Pseudomonadota; class Gammaproteobacteria; order Steroidobacterales; family JABDMI01; genus JABDMI01. The sequence continues at coordinate 2,209 of CALHVH010000233.1, read as the reverse complement.
GACTGTCTGGGTAAGTCTTAGTGACACTGGGTGATTGTGGTTTCGTCATTATGATGACAGCACAGTAATTACTGCGTGGCTATAACCTGACTAACCAATTGTCCCATGCGTGATAAAAAATCTGTACTGGCAGATGGATTAAAATGATTAGCATCACGTGAACCTACCGCTAACATACCCACTTCACCTTTATCACCTAGAGGAATTAGAGCGGCTGAACCCACTTCTTTTTGCTGTTTTTCGGTAAAAAGTAAACCATATTGGGCACTCGAAAGACGTCCACATTTAGGGTTACCACTTTCAAGTACACTTTGAAATAAAACACTAAATTCTGAGTTGCCGCGTTCTATGCTTTGAATATAATTGCCTGGAAATAGTTTTACGCTATCAGAGGTTACATCTTTGTAGATAAGCAAACTATACATATCCACACCAAAATCATCACGCAGAGAGGTTTCGATTACGGTAAATATTCCTGGAAGGTGCCTCGCCTTTACTAAGCGAAGACCCAATCTATGAATTTTATCAATGAGTAAATCATTCTCTCGTCCAATCTCAATAAAATCAGCCAGACGATTTTCTAAGCGATAATTTTTATCACGCAGTGACACCAGTTGACGTTCAACAATTGAAACCGAATGCGTACCATCAGGATGGGGCAAACGCAGTTCATTGAGTACGCTTTCATGTCTATCAAAAAAATCTGGATGTTCACGTAAATACGCTGCGATAGCGGCTTCTTCCATACGTTCTTCCATACTTAAAGGCTCTGGCAGGCCTAAAGAACTAACATTTGAAGCTGAAGTATCAAGCTTGCTGTTATTTGATTCTGTATCTGAACTCATGTGAACCTTTAAAGATGAATTTTGTGATTATTTTTATGTCTTGTAGTGTAACGGAATGCGTCTATGAATGCGAGACGTGCCTAAGAATTTGTGGCTTATAAAATCTATCAAGCCCACATTATATGACCTGAAAAGACATAGACAGCTTCACCACGCAAGCTAATCTTATCGCCTTCCCCAGTCCAATTAATTATGGCTTCTCCACCAGGCATTTCAACCACTACTTCTTGATCTAACCAGCCCCAATGTCTACCAACAGCAACACTTGCACAAGCGCCACTGCCACACGCTAAGGTTTCACCTGCACCACGCTCATAAACCCGTAAACGTAAGCGACCTCTATCAAGAAACTCAACAAATTCAACATTGGTACTTTGCGGGAAAAATTCATGTTCTTGAAGCGCAGTTCCCAAACCCTGCACATCCGTATCAGCAACACTGTTCACAGACAGGACAGCATGTGGATTACCTATTGAGACGGCTCCAAACTCAACCGTTCTTCCAGCCGCCTCGAGATGGTATTGAGAAAGGCGTTGGGAAGCTTGCATAGGTAAGTCTGAAGGCTCAAATGAGGGAACCCCTAAAGCAACACTTACACTGCCATCTGAATAACAGACCACATCAATATCACTGCACATAGCATGTAAAGTAAATTTAGAGTCAAGATTATCTTTATCAAATAAATAACGAGCCACACATCTAGCACCATTGCCGCACTGCTCAACCTCATTAGCATCAGGATTGAATATTCGATAATTGGCTACAATTCCTTCTGCTTCACTGGTCTCAATGACCATAAGTTGATCACAGCCTACACCCTTTTTTCGGTCGCATAAATGAGAAATAAGTTCGGTACTTAAATCAAACTCTTGGTCTCGACGATCTAAAACGATGACATCATTGCCTAAACCATGCATTTTTGTGAAATCTATACGCATCATGTGATGAATTTTAGCAGTATTTAGGTATTCTCATACTATTTTCCAAGTGAATTACTCACAAGTGCTTTTCAGCAACACCAAAAGCCGTTACATTATCCGACTAGCAAGAATGAATACCTCTCATTTCAATCAATTAAATAAAGGTTTGCCATGATTAAGCGAATGATGTCAGCAAGAAAATTACCTCTAATCTTACTCTCCAGTTTATTGTTTGTTTCCGCATGCGACACGCAAAGCAAAAGTGATAATACTGAAACAACCCAAAGCGCAATGAATGATGCGTCAATAAGCACAAAAGATTCTGCAAAAGAAATAAAAGAAGAAACCATGAAAAAATCCAACTTACTTAGCAAAGAAGCCTTACAGGCTCTTGAAGATGCTGACCCTTATCTTTGGTTAGAAGAAGTTGAAGGTGAAAAAGCT
>CALHVH010000232.1 GCA_938039225.1 uncultured Gammaproteobacteria bacterium | reverse complement strand
CTTTTCATCATCCAAATTAAATAAGCGTTTAATGTTTAAGCGTAATTCAAGTTCCGAAAACCCTGCTTGTGCTTCAGGAATAAATAAAACCACAAATTGTTGTTCATTTTGAATTGTCATTTAAAGAATTTGGACTCTTTTATATTATTATTTTTCCGGTAAGGCTGGTAAAACTTTGTTAGTGACTTTCCCAGTTAATAATTGCAAACCTTTTTTAAAGGCATCACTTGCTAAGCCTTCATCGCCTAAGTGTTGCATTAACTCTCCATGTAACTGATAACGTTCTGGAGTAGCTTCTATCGCTAGGCTAGACTCTATATAACTACGCGCCTTGCCCCACAATTTTGCACGCATACATAATTTAGCAGCAACTTGTAATAACGCAGGGCTTTCACCACGTTTCTTTAGCCATTTCTCAACTTGGACTAATTGCTTACTAGTATCCATTTCAGTTAAGTTTGCGTAACACTCTAGCAAATCCTCATCCCAATGCTTTTTAAGTGCTGTATTTACAATGGTTTCAGCTTGTTTGGCTTCACCAAAATTTATCAACCCTGATGCATACGCAGCAATAAGCTTTGACTGAGTGCGGGTGGTTTTATCTAAGGCATTCCAGGCAGAATTAAGTTCTTCTAGCGTAGTAGCATCAATGAGAAGTTCTGAATTTGCGGTAAGAGAAATTTTGTCAATACTCTCTTTAGTGAATGATTTGTATTGACGAAGTTTAGGCACTAAATCACGTAATTGAGCCCAATCTTCTAAACGATCATATAGTTTTGCTTGTAAGCGTAAACTCTGCTTATGTCCAGGAGAAAGCTCTTCTAATTTTTGTAAAGTAGCTAATGACAACTCAAACTCATCAGCTTCCAATTGCAATTCGGCTTGAGTGAGCAATATGGCTTTTGCTGCTTCAGGAGTATTTTCATAGGCCTGTTTTAACCATTTATCCCTACGATCAGATTTACCTTGAGCTTGTGCCGCTCGTGCTGCATTTAGATAATTAAGCAGAGGCGTTTCACTTTTATTAGCTGATTTGGTTAAACGCTTTTCTGCTTGTGAAAAATTACCCTCTGAGACGTCAATCATGCCTTGAGTAAGACGTTTACGTGCAGAGTTTTTATTAATCTCTTTGACTTTCTGACCAAATTTTTTAGGCATTCGGAAAAAATGCACCGTTGCACGTATGAGAAAATATAAGGATGCGAAAATCATGAGCAAGCCAATAAAGCTAGTTTGTAATACTCTACCTCGCCATTGCATTTTTACATAGCCAGCATCTTCACCAAACATAGAATTTATAATGGCCGCCAAAACAATTGCTAGCAACAGCATAAAAAAATAAAAAATCGGGCGAGGTAACTTACTCATTAGAACTCTCGTTTGATTTACCAGAAATTTTCTGTCTCAGCAAAATTAAAGATTGACTTATATCTGGTAACTCTGGAGAAAGATTAGCATTTTCTATTTCCGCCAAGGAGTTAATAATTGCCTTTACTTGTGGCTTCTCAGTATCAAAGTAAACAGTCAATAACTCTTTAGCGCCTTGAATACTCACTTGATAATTTGAAGCGTCAGCCTTAAGACTCGCTAAACGAGCACTTTGCAGTTGAACATCTAAATTTATATATAAAAGACCTAAATCTTCAACACTCATAAGAGGCACATCACTTGGCGTTGCATCGCGCACCTCAACTAATTTATCTAATGTGCCTTTCATACTACGCCACACATTACTCATTCCAACTCTAAAGCCAGTACCTTCTTTAAGTTTAATTTCTTCTGTGTAGTAATCTTTTTCATCATCCATACGTAAAGGAAGTGAAGGGACTTGCTTGGCAATGCTTGCTAAGGTTAAAGCCAATTTTTGAATATCAGGTTGTTCGATGGCCTTGAGCTGTTGAATTTCATCCAACATTTGAGCTCGCACACCTTTTAAACTTGGGTCATTTAATAATTTCAAACGATCATCAGCAGCTTCTAAGGCAGCTAAAGCGGTACCCGCATCTTGAGCCAAATCAATTCGATTATTGGCCATTTGTAAAAAATATTCTAACTCGGCTTTTACATAAGCATATTTTGCTTCTGCAGAATAGCCTTTAAGGGAAACAATTTGAGTATCAACTTCATCTAAGCGATCACCAAGTGAATCAATATCAACCTTTAAATTACGCTCTACTCGTTTATTATTTCTGTTTAGCTCATTGACTAATTCGTCATTTCCATCTGAAAAACCTTCAATGCTATTAGCAACTTCTTTTAGTTTTACTTGCATCTCATTTTTAAGATTATCAGATACTTCTTGTACATCAGTTAAACTTGAGTCTGCCGTTTTAGTGAAATTATTTTGCAGCCAATAAGTATAGGCACTAATAGCTAAAGCTCCTAGTGCCAGCAAGAAGGTAAGTGCCGAGAAAAACCCACCACCGCGTTTGGCTGTTTTTACTTTTTTGTTAGCTTTTAAAGGCGGCACATCAGCGTTTTGTGTATTGTCATCAACAGGTTCAGTTACCGAATCTAAAGACTCATCTAAGGAATCTAATGAGTCATCAGTAAAATCATTATCATTGATATCAGAATCGGTGAGAGCATCTCTTACGTATTCTTCAGCATTCTCAAGCGAACTGTTATTGTCTAAATCGTTATTATGTGTATCAGAGCTCATCAAAATCCTCATCGACATCGAAATCATCTGGATCATCGAATTGATCTTGTACGATTGTATTTCCAGACTTTGTATGCCACTTGATTAGTGCCGTTAATAAAGTTGCATTGACAGCATTTTCAGCCACAATGATCGAATTGGTGAAGCCCAAGGTTTTTGCTTTAACTTTGAGTCGATCACTAGAAACCACCAAAGGGACCGCTTTCAATTTACTATTTACTTTTTGTAAAAGCCTTAAGAGATTTTCCAAAAGCTCTTCACTGGTTACTAGCAACACGTCAACAGCATTTTTTTCAACCTTTACGGCTACTTCTTGGGCTGCCTTTAGTGGTAGTTCTCTACGATATACTTCAATGCGATAACAACTAGCACCACGTTCCTCTAGTTCTTCTTGTAATAATTTTCGACCACCTTGGCCGGTGACGATGACTATATTATTACTACCCACGTCCTCCATTAGTGGCTCTTCCAGAAAGGCCTCTGTTGTAAAACTACTTTCAGGACAAAGACTGACATTAAAACCGTGTTTTTCAATGGCCTCAGCCGTACTAATTCCAATAGCAGCTATATTTGCATTTTCTAATAGCTTCTTAGGTAATTGTTCTACACCATAAGTAACCGCATTTCTAGAAACAAAAATTATCCAGTGAATAGAATCCAAACTACGTAAAGTTCTTTTAGTTTTGCTATCCACTTTCACTTCATGGATATTAGCCGTTGGGAAATAAGTAGTTATTGCACCACTATTTTCAATAATGTCACATAACTCAAGACCACGATCACCAGGACGTGTTATTAATACATTTAATCCATCCAAACTCATGAAATTACTCTTTTAACCTTTTCAATTAGTTTCAATTATAAATAATTTAATTAAATATCAAATTAGACTTTTGTACTTTAGCCCAGTTCTTGCAAAATCTGCTCTGCACCTTTATCTAAAAGGTCTTGTGCAACTTGCTGACCCAGAGATTTTGCTAGCGAAATTTTAGCCTTTATATCATGTTCATGTGTAGGTATAAACGAGCTTTGAGAATTTCGCAAGACTTTCTTACCATCACTTGCTGCTACTAAGCCCGTGAATGAGATTTCTTGCTTATTTACAGCAGCAAAAGCCGCAATTGGCGTTTGACAGTCACCACCCAATTTAGCGTTAAATGCACGTTCTGCGCTAATCATTATTTGGCTATCTTGATCATTTAAGGCTTGCAAAAGTTGCTGTGTTTTTGCATCCGAACTCAGGCATTCTACTCCAACTATTCCCTGTGCTGCTGCAGGCACACAAAGTTGTGGGGATAAGACTTGAGAAATATGCGCTTCAAGCCCCAATCTCTGCAAGCCAGCACGCGCTAAAACAATGGCGTCAAATTCACCAGACTGCCATTTTTTAATTCGAGTTTCGACATTGCCACGCAAGGGTTTAACTTGTAAATCAGGACGTTGGGCTAGTAATTGTGCAGCTCGTCTTAAACTCGAGGTCCCTAAAATTGCCCCTTGTGGTAAATCGCTAAATTGCAATCCATCAGTGGACAATAAAGCATCTTCTGGCGCAGCACGCTCTAGTACACAGCCAATGAGAAATTCATCACTTAACTTTACAGGCATGTCTTTCATAGAGTGGACTGCAATGTCGGCTTGCCCACGTAACATTGCCTGCTCTAATTCTTTAATGAACAAGCCCTTGCCACCAACTTTTTGCAGGCTACGATCAAGAATTTCATCACCTCGAGTTGAGAGAGGTACGAGCTCAATTTTTAATTCGGGATTGTGTGCACGCAATCTTGCCGCTACATGCTCAGTTTGCCATAGTGCAAGTCGACTTTTACGGGTTGCAATTTTAATTAGAGACATAAATTTTTTAATACTTAGAAGTGAATCGCAAACTCTGGTTTATTTTTTCAACAAATTTTTGACTTCTTTAACTTGCCGACGAGAAACAGATATAGCTTTGGCTAAATCTTTAATGTGCACATGATAATGCCCTTCATCATCTCGTGTGAGTTTTTCTACGAATTTTTTTGCTACTAGAGCATTCCGATGAACTCTTAAAAAACTTGAGGAAAATTCGTTTTCTAATTCTTTAAGTGTATCGTCAATAATTTCTTCTTTCCAAGCGCCATCTTGAAAAATAAATAAACTGACATACTTTTGATCAGCCATAAAGTACCGTATATGACCTAAGGGAATCATGGTGAGCTGACCACGTTTATTTAAGCAAAATCGATCACGTTTTTGCACTAAGTCCTGCACTTCTACCGCTGTAATTTGCTTGTCACTAAGCTGAGAAGCTCGACGCAAGCTGTCTATTAATTTTTGTTGGCGAACTGGTTTAAGCAAATAACCAATCGCTTGCGCATCAAATGCCGCCATTGCGTATTCATCATAAGCGGTTGTGAAGATTACCGATGGTGATTCACCCATAGAACTAAGATGCCTAGCCACTTGTAATCCATCCAAACCCGGCATACGGATGTCTAACAAAATCACATCTGGCCGATGTTGCAAAGCCATTGCTAAGCCTTCCTCACCATTGCTTGCCTCACCGACAATTTCCAGATTAAACTCAGCCATCGCAGCATCTTGCAAATGCCCTAACATACGTTTACGAGCAAGAGGCTCATCATCTACAATTAATATTTTCATAATTTCAGAATATTCATACAGTTTTGTTAGACATTAACATCATAGGGAAACTTCAAGCTAACTTGATAACTATCGTCTGTTTTATTAATTATCACTCTAGCTTGATCACCATAAACCAAACGTAACCTTTGCTCAATATTTGTCATTGCAATTTGATTGCCATGCTTTTTCCCTGAGCCGATTAAACCATCGCTTTCTTTTTGAGCCAGAGGATTTTGAATACTTATTAGCACGCTTTTAGATTTACCCTCCCCTTCACTATTTGCGGTGACCGTAACTTTACCTCCACCGGTCAAGGGTTCTATTCCATGGTAAATCGCATTCTCTAACAAGGGCTGCAAAATCAGCACAGGTACTTTTTGTTTTAAAGGTAAATCGCCTAATTTCCACTCGACTTGTAAACGTTCACCTAAACGAAGCTGTTCGATTCGCTGATAAAGCCGTGCTATTTCCAATTCATCTTTTAATGAAACACGTTTATTTTCATTAGACAAACTTGCTCTAAATAAATCAGCTAAATCTTCAACCGATTGTTCAGCAAGCTCAGGATCAATCCTGACTAAGGAAGCAATAGAATTAAGCGAATTAAACAAAAAATGCGGCCGAATTCTTGACTGTAAGGCTTGAATCTGGGCCTCGGATACCGCTTTGATGCGTTGCTGATTTTGATGAGCAATGTAAAAATAGCGAAGTAAAAGTCCGCCTATAATTAAACAGATTAATACATTGTTAATAAAAAATTGTTCAGTATTTTGCGAAAGCGATAAGGCAAAACTGGTTTGAGTAAAATATTGCTGTAATAAAAATTTTGCTAAATAGGTAATGACTACGCTAACTATCAAAAGGCATGTAAGTTGCACGATAGTTGATTTGACAACAGGCCAGTTACTAAGCCATGGGCGTAGTGCTTGCATTGCAATTGAGAACACTATGGCAATCCAAACCATCAAAAATGACAAGCCGGCAAAGAAGTTTAAAAAGTCTACCGAACCTAATGGGTATTTCACTAAAGCCAATATTCCAACAATTAGCTCTATGCTCAGTAACATACCAAGCACTGCCTGAGGGTTATTCAAATCGGGCAAATAATAACCGTCACTCAATTGGTGAGAGTACTTATCCTTTTGAGGGCGATTATCTTGAGGCATATAGATTCTTTGAGCTAATAGCTTTATTTGTCTAAGTATATGCTTTTTAATTAGTAAAAAACCGATACAAGATCGGTTTTTTACAAAAATTATACTAAGGCATAGTTGTTTTAACCATCATCTGTACTTGAATCTTTACTTGGAAGCTCTTTAGTGCAATAACGCTTTACATAAGACTGATTCTCAGCCAATTTTGCATTTATCTGATCCGTGCTTAACTCAGCATCATTACCTTTAGCGTCTTTATAAATAATTTTGCCACCTTTAAGTAAGTTAGCAATTCTGGTTTTTGTGCTCGCGCATTCAGCGCTCACGCTATCCTCACCTTCAGAAACAGTGGACTCAGACCCTTCTATGATGGTTTCCTTAGTTTTTTGTTTAGGCGTTGGTACACTAAAAGAGATCTTTTTAGCCGCTTTAAAAGGTTTATCCGAATAGTGTGTTACGCCATTGCTATCTACCCAAGTAAAGACCTCGGCCGCATATAAATTATTGTCATGACTGACGATCTGCAATACAGCAATGGAAAATATTATTAATACGCTTAAAGTGATTTTATTCATAGCCTTCTCAATGATGTTTCGCATCTATTACTAAAGTATTTATACATTTGATTATGCCCTTTTTTGTGGAGCAAGTGGTAATTTATTATAAATGGCTAAGGCTCCAAAGGAGAATAAATTATAATAAATACAATCACTTAACCTATAAAGGATAGGCACTGACCCCATCAATTGCAATAGCCGTTTTATCCAGACCTTGACAAAAATCACGACCATCACTTACATAAAATTTTCGCGGCATGACCTCAAGGGAACGTGCTGCAACATGATCAGCCGCCTCTGTAGAATGTGTTAAACCCCACATAGTTAAATAATCACGCATATCCATTTGCAATACATGCGACATGGCAATTAGCATCCAATCATTATTATTCATAGCATTAGCTTGTGCGCGACTGATTCCTGCAAAACCTAAACCCTCACGCTTTGCATTCCAATTAGATTCATTTTTCACTGCTGTCGAAAATTCACGCTCAACAATATGTAAACGTGGCAAATAATTCCAGCCATCAACAAGTTTACCTTCAGCTTGAGCCGACATCATTACTTGTAGAATAATGGCAACACTTTGGTTCCACGCTGTGAGATTAGCATCTTGCATATATTGCACTGGATCCGGTTGGCTAATGCTAGCCTGTACGGTATCAAATATACCTTTAAATGGGATATTTTGACATTCCGAAATAACACCGGTTTCTTTAAAGTACTGAGTTTTTGTATAGTACGAATAAGGATTTGTTGTTGCGTGTACTACCCAACCAGCAAAACGCATGCGGCCCTTTTCCAAGCCATGACCTAGTTCATGTAGGTCACCATGACCTAAGGGAGAATACGACCAGTAAGCATCATAAGGGTTTCCTGAGCATCCGTAACCGCAGGTCGCCTGATCAGCATTCATGTGCTTTACTTTATCTAAGGTTTGTATTTCTAATCCATTGGCATTAGCAAAATTATGTATTTCAGGAACCACGTCAATGCCTGGTCCTTGGAATCCTGCGAGTACATGCGGATAGTTATGCAAATAGTTTTGTGTGTTTTCAGCTAGAGCAGCAGCACTACCCCACTCTTCTACTGAGCCTAGCATTTTGTCCATTCTAGAATGAATTTCAAAACTAGGCGTGGCAATTTCAGCCCAATCATAATCACCTTTATCTAAGGCCGCTGCGAAACTTGTATCATCAGCAGTACTCTGCCAATAAGGATGTTGCCCAATATTTTGAAGCGTAAACTCGACCGGCAAATCATTAGTATCAAAACTGATTTGAATCGGTCCGCCATAAACGGAAGTTAAGGATACGGTTTCATTTGGCTTTACTTCTACTTCAACGGTTTTTAAAAATTTTGGGCGACTATAGGCATTCTCGTCAAATAAATGCGTTGCTCCAGAACGCAAGGTATTTACAAAAACTTTAGTAACTACCTCACTAGAATCATTACGAGTAATAGAGAAAGTTTGACCGGGCAGAGCATAAGCTCCTGTAGAACGGAAATTAGATTTACTGGTCATTACCAAGGTTTTATTACCTGCAGTAATATGCGAAAAATCACTACGGCTAAAGTTACCCATATCCAATTGAGCAGGCGCTTCTAAACGAGAATTATAAATGGTGTAATCAGCAAAAAGTGATTTCAAGAATGTGCTCGTTGCTGTTGTTGCTCTATCCATGGGATACACTACATTTTCTCGAAACTTGTCGGCTAATAAGATTATTAGCTTTTGATAACGATAATTATCCGCGTCAACTTTATTAAAAATATTAATCTTACTAGCATCAAGATTTCTAAATTCATCACGTATCGATGCTGCACCTGGAGTAAATTCCGTGTAATAAGTATGAGCTTCTGGGCAAGAATTATTTTCACATAGACTTAAATCTGCCGTGAAATTATCATTTTTAAAGAAATTAAGTAAATCTCTTTGTGCAGTAATTTCTGTTGGTAATTTCCCAAAAATTGAAGAACCATCAAAAGCTTGGATTTGCAGTCTACGCCAGTAGTTATCACCTTTATACGACACATTAAACATTGGAAAGATTGCTTTACCTAAGTCAGTAAACCCACCGTCATAATGCATATACAAAACGGGCACACCTAAATCTAAAGCTTTTTGCAGTCCTTTAATAACTTCAGCCTGATCATCACCCTCAAATAAGACTTGCGATATTATTAAGACGTCTGTTTCAACACTAATGCAGTTACTTAAGTTAACGCCATTACAACTTGTAGCATCATTAACCTTAACATTTTCAGGATAAAACTCATTTAACCAATTTCGTACTGCTGTTTGGTCTGGGAAATAAAAATTTTGCGCCAACTGGGCAGTTACCACATTGATTCCATTAACAGCCAAATCATCTTTTTTAGTTAACCAGGCAAAGATATTTTCCAATACGCTGTGCATTTGCGTATTAAGTGATTCAGTATTGCGTTGATAATTACGCATTGGGTTACTGCCTAAAAATACGTAACGTGACTTTTCGGTTTCACCGATAAGGCCAAGATTTAAAGCTTGAACTGAATAATTAGAATTACTTACACTATTTGTTAAGAAAAGCGTGTCATTAAAACCAAATGAAGTCCCTAATACGGCAGCATCATGAGTTGGATTCCAAGAAACATCACTCAAGCTGTTTGCATTAACACTGCCATTTGCAGCCAAACTAAATATCTGCGATTTTGCTGCATCAAATTTAGTTTTATTATCTTCTATACTTTCCAAGGCAGCATCTAATAAAGTCAGCTCGGTTTCAATTAAAGAAACTTTGCCAGTGCGTAAGGCTTCTTCTAGAGGATTAAATTCAACCTCAAGATTGAAAGCCAATTCTGACGATACTTTATTATCACTTACACTGATAGTGACATTCTCTAAGGTGCCAATATCGCTTGCTCCCGGTGTACCTGATAACTCACCAGTTGTTGTATTAAACTCTACCCACTCAGGTTTATTAGAAATTGTGAGCGTTAAACTATCACCATCAGGATCACTAATAGTGGGAATAAAACTATAAGCTAGATTTTCTTGAGCTTTTCCGGCAACTCCAGAAATAACTGGGGCGCTATTAGTGACAACTACGGGGGGCGTGACTGTCACAGGCGGTGGAGTAGTTTCAGAACCTCCGCCACCACAAGCTCCTAATAATAAAGCGCTTAAAATGAGCGAAATGCTTAATTTATTTAAAGCTAAAGACATAGCAATCCAAAGATGAACTTAATAATGAGCTGTGCATTATTCAAGCTTATCCATATAAATTCTATGAACTAAGTCACATTTAACATATCGTCGAAGAATTTTTTATCTCAAAAACCAAAAACGCCCAGCTAAAAAGCCAGGCGTTCTGCATTAGATTTAGTTAATCTAGGGCTTACAAAGCATCGGCATTGGTTTCGCCAGTACGGATACGAATAGCTTGCTGAAGCTCGGTCACAAAGATTTTTCCGTCACCAATTTTACCGGTACGAGCTGTTTCAATAATAGACTCAATAACCCGCTCTAATAAAGCCTCATCAGCGATAGCCACTTCGATTTTCATTTTTGGTAAAAAATCGACAACGTATTCAGCGCCTCGATATAACTCGGTGTGACCTTTTTGTCGACCAAAGCCTTTTACTTCAGTAACAGTAATCCCTTGTACACCTAATTCCGATAAAGCTTCGCGTACATCATCTAATTTAAAAGGTTTAATAATTGCAGTTAACATTTTCATGATTAATTCTCTATTTTTCTGTTTAATTTTTAATGTCTAAGAGTGTAGCGAATCTTTATATCTTTAGCTAGCCACTAATGAATAAAGATTCGCCTAATTAGATTAATTTGTGAATTCAGGATAGGCTTCTAAACCACATTCCGAAAGATCCACGCCTTCAAACTCTTCTTCTTCACTAACGCGTAAGCCAATGACTTTATCAATAATAAACCATACGATAAAGCTGGTGATACCTACCCAGAGAGTAATTAACACGATACCTGCCAACTGACCGGTAAGAGTGGCATCATCATTACTGATAAGCACCGCTAAAACACCCCAGATACCCGCTACGCCATGCACAGAAATTGCGCCAACTGGATCATCAATTTTAATTTTATCGAAAGCGATAATTGAGAAAACTACAAGCAAACCACCAACTGCACCAACAAATGTTGCGATTAATGGGGTTGGAGTACCAGGAGAAGCTGTAATTGCAACTAAGCCTGCAAGCGCGCCATTTAAAGCCATGGTTAAATCAGCCTTACCAAATAATAAACGTGCAGTTAACAGCGCAACTACTAAACCACCTGCAGCTGCCATGTTAGTGTTAACAAATACTAAAGCAACGGCATTAGCGCTATCAATATTTGAAACCTTCAGCTCTGAGCCACCGTTAAACCCAAACCAGCCCATCCATAAGATAAACATACCAATGGTAGCCAATGGTAAGTTAGCACCAGGAATCGGTGTGACATTACCGTTTTTGTCGTATTTGTCTTTACGAGCACCAACCATTTTTGCGCCAACAATCGCAGCTACTGCACCGGCTAAATGCACAGTACCAGAACCAGCATAGTCAAAATAACCAAACGAATCTTCAGCAGTCAATATACCGCCGCCCCAGTTCCAATAACCTTGAACTGGATAAATTACCGCAGTAAATACCACCGCAAATAATAAGAAAGACCAGAGTTTCATGCGCTCAGCAACAGCACCAGAAACAATTGACATAGCTGTAGCGACAAATACAACTTGGAAGAAAAAGTCCGCCATGCCTGAGTAATAAGTTTCACCTGCCGAAGCAACTACGGCTTCAACGGTATTGTCGGTACCAGATAATATTCCACCCAGTTTAGGTAATATGCTATTAAAGACATTCTCACCTGGGTACATTAAGTTATAACCAAAGAGCATAAACATGATGCATGCAATCGCAAATAAAGCGACATTTTTAGTTAAGATTTCAGCGGTATTTTTAGAACGAACCAAGCCTGCTTCTAACATGGCAAAACCAGCTGCCATCCACATGACCAAGGCTCCTGAAACTAAAAAATAAAAGGTATCTAGAGCATAGCTCAGAGAAATTACTTCGGGTGTCATTAGGATTTCCTTTATTTAATGAGTTTTATTGCTCGAACAAAAAACTCTTTTTTTATAAGATGTACCCCTAACATTGCAAATGCCGTGCCAACTTTATAATTTCTCTAAAATGCCCACTATGCGTGCGAAAATAATTTTCAATAAGCGATTTTTCTCAAGTCTTTAAAGCTACAATCTCAAAAACGCACTGTATAAGTGCATCAAAATATAGCAACGCTCAGCAATAGGGCTGAGAATGTTATTATGTAGTTATACACCTTACTTATAAGACTGGAAACAATATGGATCCCAAACTAATCGATGATTTAAGCAAACGCTTTTATAAAAACCTACCTGAAAACCTAAAACACTTAGGCGATGATTTAAAACAAAATTTCTCCAGTGTATTAGAGTCTGGCATGAGTAAATTTAATATAGTGACGCGTGAAGAGTTTGAAATTCAAAAACTTATACTGGCTAAATGTCGCAAGCAAATCAACGAATTAAAAACACGTTTAGCCGCAAAAGAAGAAGAATAAAATGCCAAGAGCCTGTGCCCGTCATATATTAGTTAAAACTAAACAAGAAGCTCAAGATCTCAAGCAACAACTGGCTAAAGGGGCGGATTTTGCTACGCTTGCTAAAAAGCATTCCTCTTGTAACTCAGCAAAAAATGGGGGAAGTTTAGGTGAGTTTGCTCCTGGAAAAATGCTCAAAGCTTTTGATAATGTGGTTTTCAAGAAGCCAGTATTAACCGTACATGGACCCCTTAAAACTAAATATGGGTTTCATTTAATTGAAACCATTTATCGTACTTAAGTTAAATCAACTCAATAAATATCAATGTCACAAAAGGCTTTTACTCACCTCTTAGAGAATACAAAAACCAGACATAGGCGTTTGCACAGTGTTATTAAAAACCTTGGACCTATTCGAGTTATAAAACGTAATAAAATAGAACTGCCAACGCTCTTGTGCCGTTCTATTTCAGGGCAACAACTGTCAGTTAAAGCCGCAGCGACTATATGGGGTCGCTTAATTGATAAAACGGGTAAGCAGTCTTTAATGAATTATCTGAAAGTCGCAAGCACCGAAGATTTACGTGAATGTGGCTTATCGAATGCAAAAACCAAAGCTATGTTTGCTGTGTACGAGTCTTATAAAAAGAAAAACTTACAAGCCAATAAATTACTAAAGCTCACAGCTATAGAACGCGATGCCATTCTCACAGATATTTGGGGCGTTGGTCAATGGACAGCCAATATGGTGAATATATTTTATTTTGGAGAAAAAGATATTTGGCCAGATAAAGATCTTGCCGTACGTAATAATTTTCTTAAACTCATTGGTGAAAATAAAAACTCGATTATTGAATCTAATAAATTTTCACCCTACCGAACTTATCTAGCACTATTGATGTGGAAAGTGGCTAATGCTAAGCCAAATTAAGAATTTAATCTTTTAGTTTTTAGTTTCTTTATGGGAATGTAAAGTTTTTGTGATACTTCTGTGAGAACTCTTGTAGATGATGTGGACTGAATTTAACCCCACATAATTTTTGAGGAACAAGAGATGAAAAAAATTACTATCCATAAGGCTATAGCAACAGCATTACTCAGCACGGCTGCACTAAGCGCCTCTACTAGCTATGCAGCAGATTTTGATGTTCAAATCCAAAACCTCACCAGTGGTATTGTGTTTACTCCTTTTGTAGTAGCTGCACATGCCGAAAATACTAGTTTATTCACAGTAGGAGAACCCGCATCTCCTGAAATTCAGGCCATGGCTGAAGGTGGTGATATCTCCGGTTTAGCTGCAACCTTAAGCAGTATTGGAGCAACTCAATCCAACAATCCTGCGGGCGGCCTTTTAATGCCAGCCGCAAGCACTACCACTACCTTAAATACTGACGGTACCGATAATGTCTTATTATCGGTGATGGCCATGTTACTTCCCACCAATGATGCTTTTGCCGCATTAAACGCCATTACTGTCCCAACCGAAGCAGGCACCTATGTCTATAACTTACCTGCATACGATGCAGGAACAGAAGCCAACGATGAAATTCTAAATGGCGGTGGCGCCCCTGGAACCCCTGGAATGCCAGCTGATCCAGGTGGCTTTGCAGGAACTGGAGCCACTGGAGCAGCAGCAGCTGATAACAATACCAATGTGCATATTCATCGTGGCGCACTGGGTGATACAGAAGCAACATCTGGAACCAGTGATTTAGATAGCCGTATTCACCGCTGGTTGAATCCTGTGGTTCGTGTAACAGTAACTGTACGCTAGGAGCTTATAATGAAATTATCTAAATTAGCCCCAAAACGATTACTGCATTTAAGTTTATTAGCCACAGTGCTTACCTTAGGTGCATGTGATAGTGATAGTCGTTCAGTCAGTGATCAAGAGACTGGTGAACAACCGCCAGCCATGGCTTCTTTTACTGTAACAGTTACTAATCTAACTAATGCTCAGCCTATTTCTCCTGTAGCAGCTTTAGTACACGCTGACGGATTCAATAGTATTGTTATTGGTGAAGGTGCTGGACTTGGTGTAGAAATGATTGCAGAAAGTGGCAGCAATGAGGAATTTTTAAATGAAGTCAATGCTTTAGATACCACCTTCATCAGCAACTCAGGTTCTGGTCCAATAGGCCCAGGCGCCTCAGAAACCATAAGCTTAGATATATTGGAGTCAGACCTGAACGGTGCTCAACTCAGTGCAATTGCTATGTTAGTTAATACAAACGACGCAATTACGGCATTAAATGCTGTGACTATTGATGATCTGGCTGTTGGGCAATCACGAACTTATGACACTATTGCTTACGATGCAGGCACTGAAGACGATACGGAAGCCGCTGGCACCATTCCAGGCCCTGTTGATGGTGGCGAAGGGTTTAATCCCGCTAGAGACGATGGCGCCAATGTGGTTACTATGCACCAAGGCGTTGTTACACGTGATGATGGATTGGTCTCCTCAGTATTAACACAAGCCCATCGTTTTGATAACCCTGTGGCTCGAATTGTGGTAACCCGCCTTTAAAATCAACAACTTGCGATAAAACGTAAACTGGATCGTCATATTGTTGGCGATTCAGTCTTACTCACAAACAAATCTTACGTTTCTGAAATAAAAGCCATACTTTAAACGTTCTACTAGAAAGAATCACTTGATGAAAAAATCAAACTTTACTAACAAGGTTATTTCTATGAGCTCTTATATACAGAAAAAAAAGTCGCCAGAAATTTTAATTGTTGAAGATGAGCATGATATTGCGGATTTAATTTCTTTACATCTTAATGATCAACACTACTCGACTACAGTAGCTCGTGATGGAGACAAAGGCATAGAGCTAGCCTTAAGTAAAAACTGGGATTTAATTATTTTGGATTTACGGCTTCCTGGCGTGGATGGTTTAGAAATTTGCCGTCAAGTTCGTCAGAACATGCAGTACATACCGATTTTAATTCTTACCTCTAAATCCTCTGAATTAGACCGTGTTTTAGGTCTAGAACTTGGCGCTGACGATTACATGACTAAACCATTCAGCATCTTAGAACTAGTCGCTAGAGTCAAAGCGATTTTTCGAAGAGTTGCTTCCATAAGCAATAGTGGTTCTTATGCTCTGGTATCAAAAAAACTTTCTTTAGGTAAAATCGAAATTAATGAAGAAGCTAGAGAAGTTACGATTGCTAATAATAGTCTTGACCTTACCGTAAAAGAATTTGAACTACTAGTGCATTTTGTTAAGCACCCGGGAAAGGTTTTTAGACGTTCCGAGTTGTTAAATAAAGTATGGGGCTATGGGCATGAAGGTTATGAACATACTGTTAATTCTCATATAAATCGTTTGCGAGCAAAGATTGAATCTGACCCTGCTAAACCTGAACACATAGTCACAGTATGGGGAGTAGGCTATAAAATGGAAATGCCTAATTTATCCATTTAAATTAAGAAAAAATAACAATGAATAGCTTACGTGCAAAACTATCAATTACTTTAATTGTTCTAATTTTTATTTTAGGCGGTATTTTTTACTCATTAGATAGACAAAACGTTAAGCAATATCATGAAGAACTAAGTCAACGCTTAAACGCTTCTATCGCGATGTATATCGTAGACTCTATGCCTCTGATAGATAATGGAACCGTACAAGAAGAAACCTTAAACAATCTGGCTCAAACCGCAATGGTGGTTAATCCTAGCGCTGAAATCTACTTACTCGACTCACAAGGCAACATCCTAAATCATGGCCAAAACCCCGATGATGTTCTACGCACAAGGGTTGATATTGCTCCACTAAAGTCTTTACTCTCGGGTGATGCAACATTCCCGATTCGTGCTGACGACCCCAGACATCTTAAGCAGCAGAAAATTTTTTCGGCGCATCCAATTATTGATAAATCCTCACAAGACTCATCCGTAGCCGGTTACTTATATGTTGTTCTAGGAGGAGCACAGTATGACGCTTTAGCTAAGCAAGTCGGGAGTGGCTATTGGCAAAAGATGATGTTATCCACAAGCATTTTGCTTACACTTATTTCTGTTGCTATAGGCGTTTTACTCTTTGGGTTAATCACTGGACGTTTACGTAAATTAACTGCACAGGTTAATCGCTTTGCCCAAGTAGACTTACATACACCGACAAAAGTTATTACGAATTTTAGTGACAATTCAAAAGATGAAATTGGACAGCTCAATAACTCGTTTCATGTAATGAGTAATAAAATTGTTGAACAATTTAATCACCTGGAAGAAAACGATAAACTGCGTCGCGAACTCATCACGAATATTTCGCATGATTTAAGAACGCCATTAGCTTCCATGCAAGGCTATATTGAAACACTATTGCTTAAAGGTGAAAACATTGAACCTGAGTTACGGGCCAAGTACCTTAACATTGCTCGCAAACACACCGTCCATTTAAATCGCTTGATTGCAGATTTATTTGAACTCTCCAAGCTTGACAGCGGCCGAGTTGCTCCAAGCAAAGAAGAATTTCCACTGCTTGAGTTGGTACATGATGTTGTGCAAGAATTTCAGTTAGAAGCAAAAAAACGAAAGATAAATATAAAATTGGAATTAGATAATCAAAATACTACAGTGATTGCTGATATTGGTTTGATACAACGCGTCTTAGAAAACCTTATCAAAAACGCCCTACGCTTCACCCCTGCCAATGGCACAATCACTATTGGAGTGAGTGAAAAAAATAGCACCGCAAGCATTACCGTTGCTGACACAGGCTTTGGAATTCAAACCAAAGATTTACCAAGAGTTTTTGATCGCTTTTATCGCTCAAAAGACGGCGAAGAATCTAAAGCTGATTCAACTGGGCTTGGCTTAGCTATTGTGAAACGTATTTTAGATTTGCACGAAACCTCAATCCATGTAACGAGTAAGGTTCACCAAGGAACCAGTTTTGTGTTTGACTTACCAACAGATAGACTGGCTGCATAATTTTTAGCGGCGTCATTACTTAAATACAACATTTATGTATTGAAAACGTATGCATAAATAATTTCTGAGTGACACATCTGCTATTATGCTTTGGTTATTCTCACAAATATTATTCATCATGTCTTACACACCGGCTCTTTCTCGTTATCAGCATATGCCCTACAATCGAGTAGGAAACTCTGGATTAAAACTTCCTGCAATTTCGCTGGGTTTATGGCATAACTTTGGGGCAAGCAGCTCGTTTGAAACTGCTCAAGCTATGTGTCGTACCGCTTTTGATTTAGGCATTACGCATTTTGACCTTGCGAATAATTATGGTATTCCAGCTGGTTCGGCAGAAAGCAATTTTGGTAAAATTCTTAGACAAGATTTTAAAAATTATAGAGACCAACTAATCGTTTCTAGTAAGGCCGGTTATGACATGTGGCCGGGCCCTTATGGTGAATGGGGCAGCCGTAAATATTTAATAGCAAGTTGCGACCAAAGCTTAGAGCGTCTTGGGATAGATTATGTAGATATATTTTATTCACACAGGTTTGACCCCAATACTCCCCTTGAAGAAACTATGGGCGCATTGGATACGCTTGTTCGACAAGGCAAAGCTCTGTATGTTGGTATTTCTTCTTACAATTCTGAACAAACCACACAGGCTGCAAAAATACTCTCAGAGCTCGGTACACCATGCATTATCCACCAACCAAGTTATTCTGTGTTTGATCGATGGGTTGAAGAAGATGGATTACTTGAAACATTGAATGATAAAAAAATGGGGTGTATTGTTTTTTCACCGCTTGCACAAGGCATGCTCACCAATAAATATTTAAATGGCATTCCTTCGGACTCACGAGCCAGTAGCAATGGCTTTTTGAAAAGCAGCGACCTTTCCCAAGAACGTATAGAACAAATTAGTGCTTTAAATGAAATAGCACTTAAGCGTAAGCAATCATTGGCTCAAATGGCATTAGCATGGGTTCTAAATAAAGAAGGCGTCACGAGTGCCATTATTGGGGCCAGTAAAGTAGAACAAATAATTGATTGTGTAAGTGCCACTCAGAATTTGCAATTTTCACAAGAAGAGTTGGATGAAATTGATAAAATAAGTCTACAAACTTGAATAGGCAACAACTTGGTTACGGCCATTCCTTTTTGCTTGATACATGGCTTTATCACTTCTTTCAACTAACTCAGCAACCTTAAAGGTATCTACCCTAGGGTCTAAAGTTGCCACGCCCATACTGAGTGTCACAATTTTTTCAGTTGGTGAGTCAAAGTTTTCTATTCCCAATGCCTGGACTTGTTGCAAGACTAAATTAGCATACTTAATGGCTTCTTCTTCATCTAAGTTTGGCAGCACCATAATAAACTCTTCACCACCAAAACGAGCAACAAACTCACCACCTCTTTTGGTAAACCTACTCAAACAACTTGCTACTTCTCGCAAACAATCATCACCAATCAAATGGCCATAATGGTCATTGAGTTTTTTGAAGTGATCTATATCGGCCATTATGATACTCAGAGGTTCTAAAGTGTTTCTGGAGTTCATATAGGTTAACTCTAAGACCTCATCCAAACGTTTCCGGTTTGGAATTCTTGTTAGGCCGTCACGGTTAACTTCTTCTTCAAGAATTCTATTGGTCGAGGTTAAATCTCGCTTGGTGCTAAGCAACTTATCATTTGCCCGGCGTAAATCTTGTGTTCTTACTTCAACCATCATTTCTAGTTGCTGGTTTACGTTGCGTAATTCATGAGTTTTTTCTCGTACTTTACGTCTAAGGGTTGTCGAAATTAAGCCTCCAGCAAGAGCTAATAAACCCGCAAAAACCGTCAAAGCTAATAAAGCAAAAGTTACTCGTCGACTTAATAAAGGTGGCTCATAATCTAATTTTATCCAATTGCTTCGAATTGATTTATGCTGCTCATCAGTAATAGAAGCAATTACTTTATTCATGATACCCACTAGTTCGGGCCAGTCTTTTCTAATGGCAGTACCAAAATTAATTTGATAAGGCGCTTTTCCCGCGACCATTAAATTGGTTATTTCCTGTTCCGTTAAATAATAGCTTAAGGTTGCAAAACTACCTAAAAAGGCATCTGCAGTACCTAGGGCCGTTTGTTGTAAGCCTTCGGCAATATCCACAACCGGTACTAGCTCAATACCTGGGTAATCCGTTTTCACTAAATCTTGCCAAAAGTACCCATCCACAGTGGCTAACTTTTTGCCAATCAAGTCTTCCATCTTCAACTTGTTATTGGTATTGATTCGATCCGTAATCATTACTCCATTCAGAGCGACATAAGGATCTGAGAAATTATATTTTAAGCGTCTTTGTGGAGTATCTTGTACCAAGGTGAGCATATCAACTCGCCCCGCGTCCATAGACTTTATGGTCTCCGACCATTTGTCATGCACAACCAATTGAAACTCAACACCAAGCTTTTCCGAAAACAGATCGAAATACTCACTGGTCATTCCGGTATGTTTATCACCAACAATAAACTCGACTGGTTCATAACTGTAATCTGGAGAAATTCTTATGACTGGATGATCAATTAACCACTGTTTTTCAGCAGGGGTTAAATTTAAATCGCTTAAACTGTCTTGAGCAGATATTACCTGAGCGTTAAGGACGTATAGACCTACAAGTAACAATGTTTTTAGTATTTTAATGATATTCATGTTGGTTCATTTCATCACTAAATCCATTTAGCAAGTATATTAGCTTCCGAAATTTTGACGATACTTTAGCAGTTGCTTACTCTTATTCTGCATAATTTTGTAACATGCGCTGTCATATTATGTCACAGAAAGCTGTGTAAGAGTCAGACTACAGACAAAGCCTAATAAAGACCTCATAATGAGCATTCGAATAAAGGATTATTCATAGAGAAACAAGGGATTATCATGCGACTCGCTACGATTTACTCACGTGCAAATGTGGGCTTGGATGCTCCGGCCGTGACCATAGAAGTTCATCTTTCAGCAGGACTTCCTGCCTTAAATATTGTCGGCTTACCCGAAACTGCGGTTAAAGAAAGTAAAGATCGAGTTCGTTCAGCCATTTTAAACTCTAGATTTGATTTCCCAAGTGCTGGACGAGTCACCATTAATCTTGCCCCAGCCGATTTACCTAAAGAAGGTGGACGTTTTGACTTACCTATTGCTCTTGGTATTTTAGCGGCGTCACGACAAATCAATCCTCAACATTTACAGAACTATGAATTTGTTGGCGAACTAGGACTTTCAGGCGAACTCAGACCGATTAAGGGCGTGCTTCCTGTTGCATTACAAACCGTAAAACACAAACGTACTTTAGTGATTCCAGAAAAGAATAAAAGTGAAGCGACACTGGTTAATAATATTGAAGTGCTTACTCCTAAACATTTACTAGACATTACAGGCCATATTAATGGCCAGCAAGGTTTGGAATTTGCCGAGGGTACGCAAGAAACCAGACCAGAAACGCCCTACCCCGATTTAGCCGATGTTAAAGGACAACAACATGCAAAGCGAGCCCTAGAAATTGCAGCTGCTGGTGGTCATTCAATGCTAATGATTGGTCCACCAGGCACAGGGAAAAGTATGCTGGCATCACGCCTACCTGGAA
The DNA here is from genome assembly GCA_938039225.1 of uncultured Gammaproteobacteria bacterium. Classification (GTDB taxonomy): domain Bacteria; phylum Pseudomonadota; class Gammaproteobacteria; order Steroidobacterales; family JABDMI01; genus JABDMI01. The sequence continues at coordinate 650 of CALHVH010000232.1, read as the reverse complement.
TATTACCTCCGATGACCGAACAAGAAGCTTTAGAAAGTGCTGCGATCTATTCGATTAGTCGTTCAAATTTTCAGTTTGACAGTTGGCGAAAAAGGCCTTTTAGGCAACCTCATCATTCAGCTTCTTCGGCAGCTCTCGTTGGAGGTGGTTCAAATCCTAAACCCGGCGAGATTAGTTTGGCACATACCGGTATTTTGTTCTTAGATGAAATGCCAGAGTTTGACCGGAAGGTTTTAGAAGTATTAAGAGAACCTTTAGAAACTGGACACATCACAATATCCAGAGCCGCCAGACAAGCCGATTACCCTGCTCGCTTTCAATTAGTGGCCGCAATGAATCCTTGCCCATGTGGGTACTTAGGAGACCCATCCGATCGATGCACCTGCAGACCCAGTCAAATCAATCGTTATCAAGCACGCTTATCCGGCCCATTATTGGATAGGATAGATTTACATGTACAAGTACCTCGAGCGACTAATGAACTATTTAATAAAGAATCTATAGAAGAAAGCAGTGAGTTGGTTCGTAAACGAATCTGTAAAGCAAGAAACTTACAGTGGAAACGTCAAAACTGTATAAACACTCAACTTCAAGGAAAAAAATTAGAACAACATTGTCAATTAGAAGAGCAAGCAGAAAAATTATTAATT
>CALHVH010000231.1 GCA_938039225.1 uncultured Gammaproteobacteria bacterium | reverse complement strand
TCAAAATTCAGACTGGGGCAATAAGCAAAAGGAAAAAGCAGTTGCAGGGATGAAATATTTTGACAGTGTATTGGATAACAGCGATTTTGTATCAGGTAATAACTTTACTGCGGCTGATATTACTTTATTTGCTGGTTTGGCTTTTGCAGATTTTGCTAAAGTAGAAATTCCTGCAGAATGTAGTAATCTTAAACAGTGGCGTGATCAAGTTGCTCAGCGTCCAAGTATTGCAAGTTAAGAAATAGTTTTGTGCTTACGCGTTTTAAGTTTTTTTATAAGATGTGTAACTTTAAGCTTTTAATAGATTTAAGTTTTGTTGGAGTCTCACCATGAAAATTAATGCAGATTTTAATCAACGTGCAGTAGTGCATAGTGCCACAATGGATTGGGTAGACTCACCAATGCCAGGTGTTACTAGGCGTCCACTTGATAGAGTTGGTAATGAAGTAGCACGTGCGACTACTATAGTGCGTTATCAAGCAGGCAGTAAATTTTCACCTCATGTGCATTCCGGCGGTGAAGAGTTTGTTGTATTAGACGGTGTGTTTCAAGATGAGCATGGTGATTTTCCAGTCGGCTCTTACATACGTAACCCGCCACAATCTAGCCATACGCCCGGTTCAGAACCTGGATGTATTATTTTTGTAAAACTTTGGCAATTTGAACCACAAGACAGAACGCATGTACGTTTGAATTCAAACTTTATGCAAGCTATACCTCATCGTAACCATCCTGGTGTTTCAGTATTGCCGCTTTACTACGACGAATTTGAACAAGTAGATATTCAAGAATGGCAAGCGGGTGTAGAGATTGCAATGCCAGTAGAGCAGGGTATGGAGATATTGGTTTTACATGGAGAGTTTTCAGAATCGGGTGATCGTTTAGTCAAAGGTAGCTGGCTACGTCTTCCTGCTGGTTCTAGTTTACAAGCAGCTGTTGGGAATAAAGGGGCACGTGTTTGGATGAAGCGTAATCACCTAAAAAATGTAGATGAACAAGTTAAACGTGTTTTAGCAGTTTGATTAAGCGTTATAATTTATCTATGAAACAAGACAAAGAAACCGCAATTTTAAAAACTGCAGAAGAAATGGTACGTCAAGGTGGCTACAACAGTTTTAGTTTTCGTAGTATTGCATCTGCCGTAGGTATTAAAAGTTCTTCAGTGCACTATCATTTCGCCACAAAGGAAGACTTAGGCGTTGCAGTTACTAAGTTTTATACCGACAAATTCATTAGTGCTTTGGGATCGCCTAAATCTCTTTTTGAGAATGGCAAGGATCCGATTGTAAAATATGTTTCGATGTTTAGAGAGGCTTTAGAAGAAGACAAAGGTATGTGCATGTGCGGTATGTTGGGAGCCGAGGCTGATAGCTTACCTGAAAGTGTAGTGTCTGAAATACGGGATTTTTTTCGTCGTAATTTATTATGGTTAAATGAGGCCTATCAAGTGAAGGGCTGTAATAGTAGCCAAGCAGAAGCAAAAGCTTTACAAGCTATGGCCATACTTGAAGGTGCTATGATTATTAGCAATACGCACGATGATTTGGCTATGTTTGATCTGTCGACACAGCTTTTAGTTAATAGTTAAGACCTGTTGTGACACTAATTGACGTAGTCATTATTGGTGGCGGTATCAGTGGTTTACATACAGCTCTTGAATTAGCGAAACATGGTACGCCTTTTAAATTATTCGAAGCTCGCCCTCGTTTTGGCGGTCGAATTCATTCTCCCTCAGGTGACAAAAGTGAGTGCTTCGGGTTTGATGTCGGCCCGTCATGGTTTTGGCCAGGACAAGTGCATATTGAAAAACTTATTACAGAGTTAGGTTTGCAAAATACTGTCTTTCAGCAATACGCTACTGGGCAAGCTGTTTATGAACCGCTAGATACGCCAATCGTTCGAGGCGTGAGCGGTATTACTATGCAAGGTTCCTATCGTTTGGTCGGTGGGTTAAAGTCGCTTATTCAATCTATGGTTCAAAGTATTAATGAACTATCTGCAGAGTCTTTATTACTTAATTCACAAGTTAATGCTATACGTCATCAAGCTGACCATGCTGTTCTTATCCAATTGCAAGATGGTAGTGAATTTCTCGCTAAAAAAGTTATTCTAGCTTTGCCTCCTCGTGTGGCTTTGCAAAACATAGACTTTATTCCAAACTTTTCTGCCCAACGAATCACTGAACTTAATGCTGTAGCTACTTGGATGGCAGGTCATGCAAAAGCGGTTGTGGTTTATCAGAATGCGTTTTGGCGTGAGGCGGGTTATACCGGTGATGCTTTTAGTCAACGCGGGCCACTAGGTGAAATTCACGATGCTTCATCTGCCGATGGTAGCGCTGCAGCCTTATTTGGTTTTTTGGCTTTGCAACCATCGCAAAGAAATGAGTCTCAAGCTACGTTAAATAAACGCATTATCCAACAACTCGTGCGTATTTTTGGAGAGTTGGCAGCTACGCCTAAAAATATTCTTTATAAAAATTGGTCGGAAGATGAGTTTACAGCTACTGAGTACGATCAAGAGATTCAAAATCATCACCCGATGAATGCGTGGAGCACCAGAACCGAATCAAGCTTTGCTAATCGCGTAATTTGGTCCGGTACTGAAAGTGCAGAGGGGCAATTTAATGGTTACATTGAGGGTGCTTTAAGCGCTAGTGTAAAGGCATTACAGGCACTGAGTATATAACGTTTATTAGATGAGTCGTGGCCATCTGTCGTGTACGGCGTCTTCAAAATTTGGCTCGATAGTGACAACATAGACTCGTAGAATATGTTGGTCTCTTACGATTAGCCCTTGAAGATATTGACCGCTGGTTACTTCAAACCAATGACTTTTGCCTAAATGGTCTTTTTCCATAAAGGCTAAAACAGCAATTTTAATTGGGCGAGGACTGTATTTATCCCAGGTGCCAGCCAGTATGGATTCGTGTCGTGCCCATCCTCCTAAGGGTAGGCGACCGGCTTGTTCACGACGTCGCCCCCACGCAATGGGTTCTATGCTTCCATCGCGTTTAAGTACCGGCAGGCGTGCCTTAGGGTTTGGGAAAAACGTTCTGACTTCTTTACCGTCAATTTGAAAAAGCACTCCACCGCACATGTTGAAAATCCAGTAATTTATAGTGCAGTAACATTAAGAAGCTAAGGCGCGTTGAGTTTGAATAGTTTCTCTATGTCCAAAAGGCTTCCACGCTGGCGAAATGACATTTGGCATTGTGGAGCGATTAAGTAATGGTGCCGGACATAAACTAAACTCACCATAACGGTCATTGATTTGGTCCATGACTTCATTAGTTTTTTGTTGTGCTACTTTTTCATCAGTGGTTTCGAGAAACATATCCGTTTGACCGCTTAAAGGTACAGGATCTAAGGCGGTAATTTGTACTTGCCAAATGCCTTGGTTTTCCCAACGACAATCTAAAAAATCTTTGCAGAGTTTTACTAAGACATTACCGTTTTGGGTAGGCTCAGTAACATAGTGTTCTTTAATCCAACCATCAGCAGTGCGTAAGCTAATAGAAAAATTTTGTGCCAATAATTCATGTCGGCGTAAACGTGTGCCCACTTTATGACACATATGAATTAAATACACCATCAAGGTAGTTTCATCCTTAGTGTTTGGTGGAACCACTTTGCCATGCCCTATGCTTTTAGGCTCTGGAATTTCTTGTATTAATTCTTCAGGATCTTGGCCTTGGCAAGCTAACCACATACGACGACCAATGCTGCCCCAGCGACTGGATAGTTCGCTGATAGGCATTTTGGCAACATCACCACAGGTAAATACATTGCGTGCTTCTAAATGCTTACGAATACCATTGCCAATACCACAAATTACGTCAACTGGTTGGTCGGCTAAAGCTTTGGCTGCATCTTCAGGACGAATGATGGTTGAGCCATTTGGTTTTTTTAACTTAGCCGCGTATTTTGCTGTGGCTTTGTCACCGCTTAAACCAATTGAGCAACGTAAACCTGATACATCAAACACCGTGCGTTTAATCAGTTTTACAATGTCTTGAGGCGAGTTATATATGCGCTGACAATTGGTTAGATCTAGGAAGGCTTCATCCACTGAAAATATTTCTATATCGGGAGAGATATTACGTAATTCATTCATAATTTTAGTCGACACGGCTGCGTAACGTTCTGGGCGTGCAGGGCGTTGAACAAAGTCTGGATCAATTTTCAAGGCGTCTTTAACTCGCATGCCGGTTTTAATACCTTTTGTACGTGCTTCATAACTACAAGTAATAATACATGTACCCGTTGTACCGTTAGTGACGCCAACCGATCGACCACGTAACTCTGGAAAATCTAATTGTTCAATCGATGCAAAAAATGCATTCATATCGACTAAGGCAATCATGCGATCCCAGCGACTACCCTCGGATGTTCTTTTTTGTAATGGATTTGCCATGTTGGTGCTCTCTATTATTCTTTGTTGAGTATTCAGATAATTTATATGGAACTTATTTCAACCAGCGTGGGGTTGAGTAACTACGAAATGAGGCTTTTAAAATCCCCTGAATTTGTACACGCTCGCCTGAATAAATTTGTACTTGCATGCTGCTATTTGCAGGATGTAATTCAACTATGCCGCCAGGTTTGCGATAAAAGGTTTTTAAAGTGGCATCTTCATAATCAACTAAGGCACAAACGATGTCGCCGTTATCGGCAGTATTAGCATGTTGCATAATCGCGGTATCGCCAGGCATGATGCCAAGCTCAATCATGGACTCACCATCCACATATAAAGCGAAACGGTCTGGACCTAAAAGATAATCGGATAAGTCTATGCTTTCATGACTGGAGATGGCTTCGATGGGTTGACCTGCAGCCACTCTGCCCAAGAAAGGCATAAGAAAAGGATTTTCTTCTTCCACTGGCTCATCACGGGCCAACGCTAGGTTTCTCCAGCCCTTACCACGGCGAACGAGCGCTCCTGCCTCGATTAACTGCGATAAATAACGGTGAACGGTGCCAGTAGACTGCATATCACAGCCTTCAGCAATTTCAGCCACAGTAGGACTTTCTTGATGCAATTCAATATGTTGCTGAACATATCCTAAGATTTTACGGGCGGTTTTTGTCAGGTTGAGCTCATTCATAAAATATTCTCCAAACGTTCTGCACAGTATAGAGAATATTTAGAGAACATTTCAAGTTTTTTTGAATTATTATTT
>CALHVH010000230.1 GCA_938039225.1 uncultured Gammaproteobacteria bacterium | reverse complement strand
AGAAAAGGCAATTTGTTCGATAAGAAGAGAGCCTTATTTTTCGATTCTAAAAAGATGAGATAAATAATGTTTCACCTTCAACCGTCCTGTTTAAATTTATTTAAACGAGATTGGGAAAAGGTTAATTAAATGGTAGCCTCGTAAGAGGTTGGAGAAATAAACCATGCCAAAAATGAAAAGTAATAGTGGTGCGGCTAAAAGATTTAAACGCACAGGGAAAGGTGGCTTTAAGCGTCGTCAATCTCACCTTCGTCATATTCTAACCAAGAAAAGCTCCAAGCGTAAACGTCAGCTCGGTCTAACTTTGCAAGTTGCAGAGTGCGATAAGAAGTCAGTTTCACGCATGTTGCCTTATTCATAAGTAACGGAGAAGAATCATGGCTAGAGTAAAACGTGGCGTTACCGCCAGAGCAAGACATAAGAAAGTCCTAAAACGTGCAAAGGGTTATTACGGCGCACGTCGTAAGATTTACCGCGTTGCTGTACAAGCAGTAACTAAAGCAGGTCAATACGCCTATCGCGATAGACGTCAAAGAAAGCGTCAATTTCGTAGATTGTGGATTGCCCGTATCAATGCAGCTGCTAGACTTTCGGGTCTTAGTTATAGCCGTTTCATTAACGGTTTAAGCAAAGCAGGTATCGAAGTGGATCGAAAGGTTCTTGCAGATATCGCTGTACATGATGCAGCAGGTTTTAGTGCCTTAGTTGAAAAAGCCAAGGCCAGCCTGTCTTAATTGCAGAAACAGCAAAATAAAGTCTCGGAATAAAGTTTCCGAGACTTGCAAAAAAGCAATAAAGATAACGGGGAAAGCCGAGGCTGACCCCGTTTTTTATTGTTTGTTAGAAAAATTTCTTAGAAATTTTTAAAATACATGAATTAGTTTCGAACTAGTTTCGAAATTTTATTGGCATTTAAAATACTGTAAAAGTTAAATTTGGAAAAATACTATGTCGGAAGAAAGCTTCGATATCGAAAAAATACAAGCGGAACTCATCGCACAAATTAAGGCAGCAGACAGCCTGAATCAAGTTGAGCAATTACGAGTTGATCTGCTGGGTAAGAAAGGTCAGCTTACGGCTCAATTGAAGAATTTAGGTAAGCTTCCACATGAAGAGCGTAAGTTAGCTGGACAAGGTATTAATCTTGCAAAGCAAAAGGTACAGGCTGCACTAAAAGTTAGAAAAGAAACTTTGGAAAACGCCGCTTTAGCAGAACAATTAGAAAAAGATCGAGTTGATGTTACTTTAGCAGGCCGAGGTTCAGCTGCAGGTAATTTGCACCCAATAACACGCACCATGGATAGAATTGAGGAAATGTTTCATCATGCTGGTTTCTTTGTTGCTGAAGGACCTGAAATTGAAGATGAGTTTCATAACTTCACGGCATTAAATATTCCTGAAACACATCCAGCTCGTGCAATGCACGATACCTTCTATTTGGAAGAAGAATTTGCCGGTGAAGGTAAATTATTACGTACGCATACTTCCCCAGTACAAATACGCACTATGGAAGAAGCTGTAAAGAATAATGATTTACCTTTGCGTTTGATTGCGCCAGGTCGAGTATACCGTTGTGACTCAGATTTAACACATACACCAATGTTCCATCAGGTCGAAGGTTTGGTTATTGATAAGAATGTAAGTTTTGCAAATCTACGCTCGGTGCTAGAAGATTTTGTGCATGAATTTTTTGAAGCGGACTTACCGGTACGATTTCGTCCTTCCTATTTTCCATTCACAGAGCCATCGGCTGAAGTAGATATGGGTTGTGTTATGTGTGATGGTAAAGGTTGTAGGGTATGTTCTCATACGGGTTGGCTAGAAATATTGGGTTGTGGAATGGTACATCCAAATGTATTAAAGCATGTTGGTATTGACCCAAATGAATACTCAGGTTACGCATTTGGTATGGGAGTAGAGCGTTTGACCATGTTGCGTTATGGCGTGAACGATTTGCGTTTATTTTTTGATAATGATTTACGTTTTCTTAAACAGTTCGCTTAAGTTAGACGCCGGAATATATAAATAAATTAGAAAGAATTTTAATTGAGTAAAAGATATGAAATTTAGTGAAGCTTGGTTACGTGAGTGGGTAAACCCTAATGTGGATACAGCCGCACTCTGTCATCAATTAACAATGGCTGGCTTAGAGGTTGGGAGCGTTGAGGCTGCTGCTCCAGCTTTTCATTCAGTTGTTGTTGCTGAGGTAACATCAGTTGAAGCGCACCCTGATGCGGATAAATTACGAGTGTGTAAAGTTAACGATGGTACCGAAGAATTACAAATCGTTTGTGGTGCTAGTAATGTAAAAACAGGTCTGAAAGTACCATTAATAAAAATTGGTGGAGAATTGGTTTCATCGGATGGTAAAGCTTTTAAAATCAAAAAGTCTAAATTGCGCGGTGTTGAGTCTTATGGGATGTTGTGTTCTGCAGTTGAATTAGGTCTTGAAGAGAGTTCAGATGGCTTGCTAGAGCTTTCTAGTGATGCGCAAGTTGGTGAGGATATTCGTGAGCATCTAAATCTTAATGATACGCTTATCGAAGTGGAGCTGACTCCAAATCGTGGTGATTGCTTAGGCTTACGAGGTATAGCTAGAGAGGTAGCTGTACTTAATGAAATGGAGTTCAGTGATAAGTGTTTTTCAGATGTTGTCGCAACACCTATAAAGCATGAGGAAACGATTTCAGTAGAGTTAAGGGCCGACCTGCAATGCCCAGCTTTTTCAGGTCGTATAGTAAAAGGAATTAATGTTAAAGCCGAAACGCCTATGTGGCTGCAAGAGCGTTTGCGTCGCAGTGGTTTACGTCCAATAAACCCAGTGGTAGATGTGTCTAATTATGTAATGTTGGAGAGCGGGCAGCCTTCACATACTTTCGATTTGAAAGTAATTGATCAAGCTATTCAAGTACGTTTTGCTGAACAAGGTGAAAAATTAACTCTTTTGGATGGAAAGGAAGTGGAGTTGGATTCTGATGTTCTAGTTGTAGCTGATAAGTCAAAAGCCCTTGCTATGGGTGGCATTATGGGTGGTGAACATTCTGGAATTAATGATGATACTAAAGACGTATTCATCGAGTGTGCTCATTTCACACCATTAGCGATTGCAGGTAAGGCAAGACGCTTTGGTTTGCATACCGATGCTTCGCATCGTTTCGAGCGTGGTGTGGATCCTAATTTAATGGTAACAGTAGTAGAGCGAATTACACAGTTATTACTTGATATCGTTGGAGGTGAAGCTGGACCAATAGAATATGTTGGTAAGAAATTTGATGAGTTGAAAAGTGTTGATTTGCCACATTCACAATTAGAATCCTTGCTTGGTGTATCGGTTACAGAAGAGTTTGCTCTAAATTCTCTGAATCGCTTAGGTATAACAACAGTTGTTAACTCGGGTATTTATACTGCACTTATTCCTACTCATCGTTTTGATATTGCAATACCTGAAGATTTAGTTGAAGAGATAGGCAGAATACATGGCTTGAGTAATATACAGTCTATACCTTTACAGACGGCAGCACGTTTGAAGCTCAAACAAGAAAAAAAATTATCTCCAAAAGTATTTAAAAACATCTTAGTTGAAAGAGGGTATTCAGAAGTCATTACTTACAGCTTCATATCGCAAGAACAACACCAGCGCTTTGGTGGTAGCGAAAAAGCATTAAAATTAAAGAATCCGATTTCATCTGAACTTTCGGTAATGCGTGAAAGCCTTATCCCAAGCTTAATTGAGACTTTGCTATTTAATCAAAAACGCCAACAAGAACGCGTGATGCTGTTTGAAGTCGGTTCTCGGTATATTGTGCAAGACAATGAAATTAAAGAAGAAAAAACCCTTAGTTTCCTTCGAAGCGGTGCGCGAAATTCCGAACAATGGTCAGAGAAATCCCAATCTGCTGACTTTTTTGATTTCAAAGCGGATGTTGAGGCGGTACTTGCAAAAGTAGTGGATTTTGACTCATTTTCACTAACATCAGCTAATCATGTAAACCTTCATCCAGGCCAGTCTGTAAGTATCCAGAAGGGCTTGTCACTAGACGATAAACAATTAAATATATCGAGTAATTGTGCGTATTTCGGGCAACTACATCCAGCCTTACAGAAAGCCAGTGAGCTAGACAGAGCGGTATATATAGCTGAAATTCCCTTTAATATGCTAACTGAACGTCAGTTGCCAACATATGAGGCAGTATCTGCTTTCCCAGCTTCTAGGCGAGATTTATCTCTTATCGTTCCACATAAGGTGAGTAGTAAAAGCCTCACAGATGCTTGCTGGCAAGATGGACCTGACTTTTTGCAAAATGTGAATGTATTTGATGTTTATCAAGGGAAAGGGGTAGAAACAGGTCAAAAAAGTGTAGCTTTGGGCTTGATTTTTCAGGGAAAATCACGCACTCTAACAGATGAAGAAATTGATGCAGCAACTCAAAAAATTGTTGCAAATTTAAGTCAAACCCTAAACGCGGTACTAAGGTAGTTTTCAAATGTCTTGTGCCATAAAGGGTCGTTACAAGAAAACGGTGATAGATCATGGCACTAACCAAAGCACAATTAGCTGAATCTCTATTCAATGAACTGGGATTAAACAAACGCGAAGCTCGCGACTTGGTAGATATGTTTTTTGATGAAATACGCAAAGCATTAGCAAATGGTCATCGAGTAAAAATATCAGGCTTTGGCAATTTCGAATTACGAGACAAAAATCAAAGACCTGGACGTAACCCAAAAACTGGTGAAGAAATACCAATTTCTGCTCGCCGAGTGGTTACTTTCAGAGCCGGACAAAAATTAAAATCGAGAGTAGAGGCCTATGCTGGAGGCAGCGAATAATAGTGACCTTCCCCCAATTCCGGGGAAGCGTTATTTCACCATTGGTGAGGTTAGTGAATTGTGTGCTGTTAAGGCACATGTTTTGCGATATTGGGAACAAGAGTTCCCACAATTAAAGCCTGTAAAGCGACGAGGGAATCGTCGTTACTATCAGCACCAAGATGTTATTTTGATTCGTCAGATAAGATCATTATTGTATGACCGTGGTTATACTATTGGTGGTGCTCGACAACAACTCTCTGGTGAAGAAGCTCAAACTGATGTAAATCAAAGTCAACAAATAGTCCACCAAGTTCGTCTTGAACTAGAAGAGCTTCTAAGACTCTTAAGACGCTAATCTTGCATAGATAACATCAAAAAATCAGCTGGTTATTTTTTAAAAAGCAAAAAATATTTAGCTCGTCGGGGCGTGGCGCAGCCTGGTAGCGCACTTGCATGGGGTGCAAGGGGTCGGAGGTTCAAATCCTCTCGCCCCGACCAATTTGTTGGTATAACTGATCAAAGGATTGTCTAATGATTTCTTCTAGAAATAAATTGCAATTGCCCTTCGATACTAAAAAGTTTAGACTCTAGCTGTTATGTTGAATCTAAATTATCGAATCAGTTTAAATGTCTAACAAACTTTTTTCTCAGTTAGATTCAGGATCAGTGCTCATAACTGATGTAGCAAGACAAGCTGATTTTTTTCGTCTTTCGTATGCAAATTGGCATCGTCAAAATGGCCGTTCAGCCTGGCCGTCCCCAAAAATATTTTCTTGGTCTGACTGGCTCAAACAAACAGGTGAGGACTTGTTTTGGGCTAGCCATTCAAGCACACAAGGTGTTCGTAGTTTAATATCACCTCTGCAAGAGCAAATGGTCTGGGAGCAAGTTATCGGCTCACAAGCCCAAAGTAGCTTACTGCATATACCAACGATAGCATCAACAGCCAAGTCTGCTTGGCATCTTATGCAGTCTTGGCGATTACCGGATCCTAGGCTGGCAAAATTCCCTACTGATGATGTCGAGGCTTTTTCTACTTGGGCGGAAAGTTATTTTCTACGTTGTAAAGGTGCATCTTGGGTTGATCATGCACGCTTGCCTGATACGCTCAAAAGTGCAATAAAGAACGATAAACTCAAGCTTCCTGGAAATATAATTTTAGCTGGTTTTGTTGAGTTTTCACCGCAACAACTAGAGTTAATAACTACCATTGAGAGTAAAGGGGTAGCGGTTGATTTTTATTGCCCCGAAGAATTCGACACTGAGATTACTGCTAAGGCATATTTATCCGAAAAGGAAGAGTTGTACGCAATAGCTAACTGGTGTCGAGATTTGTTGACAAAAAAACCTTTAACGTCAATTGGTATAGTTATCCCAAATCTTGAGCGTTCTAAACCCGAGATTGAGTATATCTTTAGAAAAGTTTTGTACCCAAACTCATTGTCATCAAAAACAGAATTTATAAACACAGCGTATCAAATTTCTGGTGGGGAAGGTTTGGGGCAATCAAAAATTGCAAATATGGCCATGAATTTACTTGAATTAATGGGAGGGAGTTTTAGTTTAGATACAATAAGTCAAATCTTAAGAAACCCGTTTTGTTTTGGCGGTCGTTCTGAAATATTTGAAAGAATGAAACTAGACGCATGGTTAAGAAAACAGGGTGTTTTAGATTTTACTTTAGCGAGTTTAATAAATTTATTAAAGGTTTATGACAGGAAACGCGTGGATTCTTCAAAACGCACATTGTTTGAAATATCAATTATGACATTGAAAACATTTAGTGGTTTTGGTAAAAATTCCCACATGCCGAGTTCATGGGCTAAGCATTTTTTAACTTACTTGGAAAAATTTGGTTGGCCCTCTTCAGACCTTGGACTTAAAGAACAAAGAGAAGCTAAGGCAATGCGTTCTTGCTTAACAGACTTTACTACTTTAGATTTTGTTCATTCTGAAATGAATTTTAAGCAAGCCTTAAGCGTTCTACGAAAAATATTCATGAATAAGCGCTTGCAAGGCAATCAAATTTTTGCACCAATTCAGATTATGGATTTTAAAGAAGGGCATGCTTTAAATTTTGAGTATTTATGGCTAGCTCAATTGGGTAATGGTGTATTACCAGAGACCAGAAAAATAAATCCATTAATACCATTTTCCTGGCAAAAAAAGCGAAACCTATCTTATAGTACTCCAGAACTTTGTTTGTCTGATGCGAGAAAACGTTTACAACATCTAAAGAACGCCGCCCATGAAATTTATTTTTCGCTTGTAAATTCTGAAGGCAAAGAATCAAATCTCAATATTGGCTTATTAAGTGAATTAAATTTTGAGATGCAAGAGCCAATGCCAACAATTTATGTGGATCAAAATAATAGTCAGTGGATAGAAGAAACACACGCTGCTGCTTATACGAATAAAAGTACTGTTGGAACTTCGCTTTTTAAATATCAAGCTGAATGTCCGTTTAAAGCATTTGCCAAGTTGAGATTGTTTCCAGGAAAAATTGAAATAAACACTTTTGGGTTAACTGCACTAGAAAGAGGTAGTTTGTTGCATGAGTCTTTAGAAGAAATCTGGAAAAAAATTGGGAGCTCAGAGACCCTAAAAATAGCTTTTGAGAATGAACATTTTGAATTGCAGCTATGGGAAGTTGTGGATAATGTACTTAGTAAATTTGAGAAAAAAATATATTATCAACTAAGTAAACGTTTAAAGGCTATTGAGCAATCTAGATTAGTTAAACTAACACTTGCTTGGCTCAAGCTAGAAAGTCGACGTGAAAATTTCATAGTAAATTGCACAGAAAAAGAAATTTTACTTGAAGTTAATGGTTTGACTGTAAAGGGGTATGTTGATCGTATCGATCAACTAGATAACCTTGGTTTTGCGATTATTGATTATAAATCTGGAGTGCAGAGTTCAAATTCATGGTTTGGAGATAGGCCTGATGAGCCACAAATGCCGATATATGCATTGGCTGAACGAAATAAGGTAGTTGCAATCGTTTACGCTAATTTAAAACCTGGAAAATTTTCATTCAATGGTATTAGTAAGTTTAATGATAGTTTCCCCAATATAAAAGCTTATGACGACCTTACAAACTATCAAAGACGTGAAATGTCATGGTCTGAATTGATGCCATATTGGCGTGAACAATTGAACGCGCTTGCTCAGGATTTTAAAAATGGATTGGCTGTTCCTGATCCTAGTAAGGGTAAGCAAACGTGTAATTATTGTGAATTACAAAGCTTATGTAGAACGCATGCTAACCCAGATAGGCTAATTAAATGATTGATATTGTATTAAATGATTCCGAGGCTCGTGAAAGAGCGCTTAATCCTAGTGCATCCTTTTTGGTACAGGCTCCTGCTGGGTCAGGTAAAACTAGTTTGTTAGTAGAACGATATTTAGCATTATTATCAGTTGTAAATAGGCCTGAAGAAATTCTAGCCATTACTTTTACTAGGAAAGCTGCAGCTGAAATGCGAGAAAGGGTGTTATCAAAATTACTCATGGCGATTGAGATTGAGAAAGTGGATTTTCGTTTTTCTGAGTATGAAAAAAGAACATATCTTCTTGCAAAAAAAGCATTCGAAAGAGATCAAGAGCTAAACTGGGGGTTATTAAATAACCCAAACCGCTTGCAAATTCTAACAATTGATTCCTTTTGTTCACGCTTGGTTTCCGTTATGCCTGTTGCATCAGGTTTCGGTGGTTTACCAAATTTAATTGATGATGCCAGTGAATTATATAAGGCTGCTGTTAATCAGTACTTTAAATTTTTTTTAAAATCTGATAATTCTGATGCTAATTTGGAAACACTTCTTCTAGAATTAAATAATGACTTTGATCGAACAGCTAATCTACTAATCACAATGTTAGCTAAGAGAGATCAGTGGTTAAATTATGTTACCGATGATTATTTACTTGATTTAGATCAATTAAATATAGCTCTTGAGGCAGCTGTTGAGCAAGACTTAGCACCATTGAATTATTTATTTTCGAAAGAGCTAAGAGAAGAGATTGTTTCAATGTGTTCTTATGCCGCAGAGAGTTTACGTATTGCAGATAGAGACTCTGAAATTCGAGCATGTAATTACTTAACCGATTTACCCCATGTCAGCTTTGATTCTCTAGATGTTTGGCGCGGTATTAAGAAGCTGCTATTGACTGATAAGGGGACAGTGCGTTCAAGAGTATCTATTGCTGAAGGGTTTGCTCCTGAGTCTTCTACAGATGATCCTGACTTGCGTGTTCGTTATAAAGAATTCAAAAAAAGAATGCAGTCTTTGCTTACCCTAGTAAAAAAAGACAATTTGTTTGTAACTACACTTTCACTTGTAGATGATTTGCCCAAGCAACGTTATTCTAAAAGTGACCAGTATTTTCTCAATGCGTTATTTTCTGTTCTAAAACATGTCACTGCAGAATTGATTTTAGAGTTTCAGCGAACTGGCAAAATAGATTTTATCCAACTAACACAATCTGCACTTATATCGCTTGGTTATGATGAAAACCCTACTGATCTCGCACTAAGTTTTGATAGTAGGATTAATCATATTCTAATCGATGAATTTCAGGATACTTCAAAACTACATTTTGAACTTTTAAGAAAATTAACAATAGCTTGGGCAGGAGACAATAGAAGTTTATTTATAGTTGGAGATCCAATGCAGTCTATTTATAGATTTCGAGATGCTGATGTGAGGAACTTTTTATTACTTAAAAGACACGGTATTAATTCAATTAAGCCAGAGTTTTTGCAGCTTGAAAGTAATTTTAGATCAGCAGCGAACATTGTAGCTGCTAATAACAGTGTATTTAAAAATATATTCCCAGTAGACGATAATATCACTACAGGAGATGTAGCCTTTCATTCTTCACTTGCTGTGAAGCCTGAAACCGGTTCTCCTAGTATTTCTTTACAAACAACAGCAGCGAATGATTCAAAATATGAAGCAAAAGCGATTGTAAAGCTAATAAAACAATTAGTCGATGAAGATAGTAATTCTAGTATCGCTGTTTTGGTAAGAAGTCGAAACCATCTAGAGAGTCTGATACCGCTTCTGAGGAAAGAAAAACTAGTTCATCGTGTTGATGGTATGGAGAAACTACACTCTAGACAAGAGGTCCTGGATATTTATGCTCTAACAATAGCCTTAGTTCACCAGGCTGATAGGCTTGCTTGGCTCTCAGTATTGAGAGCTCCATGGTGTGGGTTAAGTTTAATTGAATTAGAGAAGCTGGTACAAATTGATGAGAAGTCACTAATTATTGAATTATTACAAAATGATCAGAATTTAGATTTTCTATCCAAAGAATCTATATATAAAGTTAAAAATCTTCTTGAGGCTTTTGATATAGCGATAAACCAACTACATAGAGATTCATTAGTATTGGTTGTAGAAGGATTGTGGAATCGCCTAGAAGGCCCGTGTTGTTTGGAAACTGAAGAACAAATAATTAATGTAGAAAGTTTTTTTCGGATACTAAAATTACATACAAGTGATACGGTATTAAATTCTGAAAAACCTTTGAGAGATTTTTTAAGCGAGTTTTCTAATAAGTCAGAAATACCTGAACATTCCAATTTGCACCTATTAACAATACATATGGCGAAGGGTTTAGAGTTTGACCATGTAATAATACCTAAGGCGAGTCGCACAACGCGTAAAAACGATTCTGAACTTCTTATTTGGAATGAGCTTCTCGACGCTGGCAGCAAAAGTCATTTATTGCTAAGCCAGTATCAACCAGCTCGAGATAATTCAATTTATGCCTATGTAAAGAAACGCAATAATAGACTTGAGGCAGCAGAGTTAAAACGTTTATTATATGTAGCCATGACGAGATCAATTAAATCTACAACAATATTTTGTGAGTCAAAAGCTAGTAAAGGCGAAACTGTTTTACTTGCACCAAATGGGTCATTTGCAAATCTCATAAATTCAAGCAAGCATACATTTTCACTTGTTAATCATGTAACAAAAAATGATGGCAATACTGAAAAAACTGAATATACAAAGAAATTTAGACGTCAAATTTTAAGCCAATTTCATGAAAAAAAACAACCAAAGGCGGATATAGATACTGGAATATCGATAGAAATAGATACTAAATCAGAAGTTATTGAGTATAAATGGGCAAGTGAGACAGCTATGCATGTAGGGACAGTTGTGCATTTGGCGTTGAATCAATTAGCTAAAAGTGAACTTGAAGAGTGGGCTCTAATTGATAAAAATTCCTTGATAAAGCATTATAGTCTTGCCTTGTGTAAGTTAGGTGTGCCTAATTCTGAATTAGAAATGTCGGTTAAGCGTGTTGTGCAAGCCTTACAATCTACAGTAACCGATAGTGATAGAAGATGGATATTTTCGGCTCAACATCGTGAAATCGAAAATGAGTACCCAATTAGTGGATTTATTGACGGTCAATTTAAAAGTTATCGTTTAGACAGAACCTTTATTGATACTAGCAATGTTAGATGGATAATCGATTATAAAACTAGTATTCATGAGGGTAGTGGATTAAATGAATTTTTAGACAACGAAGTCTATCGTTATAGGTTGCAACTAGAGAATTATGCGAAGTTAATGAAAAGAATAGATAATAGACAAATTATGCTGGGTATGTATTTTCCATTGATGCAGGGTTGGAGAGAGTGGGAATATGCTTAACAAGTCAATCACTTACTTTAAAAATAATAACTTAAGGTATTTTTACATTCTTATATTCTTTTGTTTTTTTTCTAAAAATATTTTTTCCGAACATTATTTTCATTTGGATTATATTGGTGCTGAGCACGGTCTAGAAGATTCAAGTATAGAAAAAATCATCCAAGATAATGAAGGTTATATTTGGTTTGGTACTCAAGATGGATTATATAAATACGATGGTAGACAGGCAAAAAAATATTCAGATGATGGAAGAGAAGGGTCATTAGTAAGTGATGATATTTATGACATTATTGAGACAGAAGATAATATTATTTGGATTGCTACTTCGACTGGTGGAGTAGCAATATATAATCGAATTACTGATAAATTTCGAATAATTTCAGATAAAAGCTTTCCTAGATTGAAGCATTACAAATCAAAAGTATTGATTGATCAAAATGATTCCGTTTTTGTTTTAGGTGAGCTCGGTATAGAGAGAGTTGATAAAGAGACTTATATCGTTAACTCAGTACCTGTTCTACAAAAAAATAATATGCTTATTGAAAATTACTCTGCTAGAAATTTGGTAGCATTTGACGGTAGCCTGCTCACTTTAATAAATAATAAACCATATATTTATGACAAAATTTTAGGTTATTTTTCTCCCTACGATTTTGCAAGGTATGAAAAAGATTCATATAACTCCAAAACCACTCATTATAGTTTTTTTTCATCTGCTTCAAATAGCTTATACCTCTATACAATTGACGGTGTTTTTTATTTAGATATTGAGAGAAAATTAATCGTAAAAGAGAA
>CALHVH010000229.1 GCA_938039225.1 uncultured Gammaproteobacteria bacterium | reverse complement strand
GGGTAACAAGCATGGTCAAAGATTTGCCCAGAGAACGAGCCATACACTCCGTCATCTAAATAATACCAACGTACACCATGACGTATAGATTTACCGGTCACTGTGGTCACACTGGTAACGGCAGGAGCCACCAGGAAACGTCCTGGTTCAGCCAGTAAATGCCAGTCTTTAGGTAATTTTTCTAATTCGTCCCGAATAGGCTTACAAAAGGCTTCTATATCAAACCCTTTAAGTTGATAGTCTGCCGGAAAACCGCCGCCAATATCTAAAGTGCTCATGGGCTTATCTAATTTCTCATTACAGGCAAGCATTACTTCATGACAACGCTGAATGGCTTCAATATGTTTATCAGCATTTTCACATTGTGAGCCAACGTGAAAAGAAATTCCTCGGATATGAATGCCTAATTCTTCTGCCGCAAAAACTAAGTCGGCCACTTCTTCTGGAGCACAACCAAATTTTTTGGATAAGTCCACGATGGCGGTTTCGCTTCTAAAACTGACTCTGAGTAAAACGCCGACTCGATTGCGATAAGGAAGTAGTTTTTTAAGTTCGTCTAAATTATCAATAACGAATGTGGTGGCACCAAAACGCAGGGCTTTCCGTATTTCTTCATCTTTTTTAATGGGGTGTGTATGAATGGTTCTACGCCCAGAAATTTTATGCGCTAACAATAAATCCATTTCGCCGGCAGACGCAATGTCAAAGCCTCCATCAAGTTCATCGATGGTTTTGATGATATGGCTGTCGGGGTGAGCTTTAACAGCGTAATACAGTTCAACCTCTGGCAAGGCTGCATTTAAGGCTTGATATTGTTCAATTAAGGTATCGGCCTTATAGATTAATAAGGGTGTGCCATGTTCAGCGGCCAATTTTTGATAATACTCAGTAGTAGAAGCATCAGCTCCTAAGACCACAGTGCGATTTACTTGAGTAGTACTCATAGTAAACTCTTATTTGACTTCATCTAAAGCATCAACAACATACTGCGGTAAGGCAAAACTTGCATGATGGATAGCAGGATTGTAGTACTTGGTTTTAAAGTCAGCGGCTTTAAAGCGTTCCTCTAAAATATCCACGCCAAGCTTTCTTGCACATTCATCATCTGTGCCCCAAGCAAAGGTCATGAACCCACCGTAGTAAGTTGGGATTGGTGCTACATAAAAGCTCATGTCTTTAAATTGGCTGCCCATGCGTTTAAAAGTGGTTTGTATTTCATCTTTTTGGAAAAATGGCACACCATTTTGAGTAGCCATAATCCCGTTTTCATTCAAGCATTTTTTTGCAAGCTGATAGAAGCTATCGGTAAATAAGACTTCGCCTGGTCCAATGGGATCGGTACTGTCAGAAATAATTACGTCAAATTTTTCGCTAGTATCACGTACAAAATCCATGCCGTCTGAAATCACTAAATTCAAACGCGGATCGTCGTAAGCGCCCGCCGAATGATTGGGTAAATACTCAATTGCCATATCCACAACGGCCTTATCGATTTCAACTTGGGTGACATGCTCAATATCATGCTTAAGCACTTCTCGTAACATGCCGCCATCACCACCGCCGATAATTAAAACGCGCTTAACTTTACCATGAGCAAGAATAGGTACATGCGCCATCATCTCGTGATAAATAAATTCATCCGCTTCGGTAGTTTGTACTACACCATCCAGAGTCATTACTCTACCGAGCATGGCATTATGAAAAATCATTAGATGTTGATGATCAGTTTTACTCTCAAAATACATTTTGTCGATTCGAAACTCTTGGCTAACCGAATCGTATAAGGTCTCATTAAATTTTTTCATGGCGAACTCTTCTCAGCACCTAATGTGCAGTGTCTAAGGGTTGAACTATAGCGATAAATTATCCAGCATTGTATTTTGAAAAACTGGAAAAGCAATCAATATTTGCAATAATTTGTTATTAAAATTCCAATCGATAGAGCAGGCTCTCGCCCCATTCTTCTTTCACTACTTTTAGGCCTATTTTGCTAAAACCTAAACGCTCTAATAAAGACTGACTGCGAGCGTTTTCTAAATCCGTAAAGGCTAGAACAGAACGTAAATTGCAGTCCTTTTGTTCCATTTTTAAAATGGCTTGTGAGGCTTCAAAAGCATAACCAAACCCCGTGCTTTCAGGTAAAAAAGCAAATCCTAAATCGATTTCGTCCAAAGCATCACGCAGAAGCATACTTACGGTGCCAATCGCTTCATTAGAGTTTTTACTCAGAACACACCAAAAGCCACAACCTGTTTCTTGGTAAGTTGGGAAAAAACGATCTTGGATGTATTGTTTAGCATCAGCATGCGATTTGATATCCCGGTCACCAATAAATCGTAGCCACCCTGGACTATTCATTAGCGTATAAACAAAGGCGGCATCATCCAAAGTAAATTTACGTAAGAATAGACGCTCAGTTTGCAGTTTGATATTGTTGGGAATGCTCAAGTAAATCAACCACTTGCTTGAAAAAGAACCATCATACCAGCAGTTTGCCCGCAGTACGGACTCGCTGTGTATAATCAGACGCATAAAAACTGATAAGAATAAGAACACTGTTTCATAAAGAGAGGAGTTGAATTGAGTTCAGCTAAAGAAACCATACGTTATATAGATGGCAATCGACTAAATCGTGCTTTAAGAGCTGGTATTCGACGTGTTATTTCTAAACAAGAATATCTTAATAAAATCAATGTGTTCCCTGTGCCAGATGGCGATACGGGAACCAATATGGCCTTTACTTTGAATGCCATCCGACAAAACCTAGTTAGGAAAATTGATAGGCATGCGGGTAATACCTTAACCAATGTAGCCGATGCTGCCATTGATGGGGCAAGAGGTAATTCAGGAGCTATTCTCGCCCAATTTTTTCAAGGCTTAAGTGATGGTGCGGCCGAATTCGGCAAACTTAGCTTAGAGCAATTTTCAGCTGCGGTAACCATGGGAGCGAATTATGCTCGAACCGCCATGAGCGAACCGCAGGAAGGCACAATCTTAACCGTTGTGCATGATTTTGCTGTTTCGGTGGCAAGCTATGTAAAAGAAACCAAGAATTCTTGCTTTAATGCTTTATTGAAGCATGGTTTGAACGATGCTCAAAAGAGTTTAGCGGCTACGCCTGATAAATTGGAGATACTCAAAAAATCCGGCGTAGTAGACGCCGGTGCGCAAGGTTTTGTTGAGTTAATCCAAGGCATCACCGACTTTATAAACGATGGTTCAGTTAAAGATTTGAATACGCCGCTAGATATGGCTTTTGATGCGCCGGATGCGAATATTGATATGCATGATCATGGTGACCTGACATTTAGATTTTGCACTGAGTGTTTAATTAAAGTTCGTAACGATAATGATCGAATTAATCATAAGAGTTTGCGAGAACAGTTAAATCAGTTAGGCAACAGCGTGGTTGTGGCCGGGTCGGTAAGAAAAACCAAAATACATTTACATGTTAATGACCCTGATGAAGTATTTAAAATTGCTGAACAGTATGGTGAAGTAAGCGGTCAAAAAGCGGATGACATGCAACAACAAACACACTTAGCCCATGGCCTTGGTGAGAATGCACAGCAAGTGGTGATTGTTACCGATTCTGCAGCAGATATTCCTGAAGAGTTGATGGAAGAACTCAATATTTATATGGTTCCTGTACGAATCCAGTTTGGAAACCACTCTTATCTAGATAAAGTGAGTTTAAATGCCGAAGAGTTCTATGCTGAACTCGTTAACAACCCTCAACACCCTAAAACCTCACAACCACCTCCAGGAGATTTTAGACGTCAGTTCGAATTTCTGGGTTCACATTTTTCGACAGTCATCTATATAGGCGTAACAGGAAAACTATCCGGGACTATACAGTCTGCACAAACGGCCGCCGAACGTGTAAATACCGACAGCATGGTGCATGTAATCGATAGTAAAAACTTAACCAATGGACAAGGTTTGATAGCTATTGAAGCTGCTCGCCTTGCAAAGACTGGCGCTTCGGCGAATGATGTTTTAGAACTTATCGAAAAGAGCATTGAAAAGACTTCTGTGTTTGCCTATCTAGGAGACATTAACTATGCGGTAAAAGGGGGTCGTGTTAGTAAGAGTAAAAAAGTCTTAGCGGATCTAATCAGGCTCAATCCAATTCTAGCTTCTGCTCCTGATGGGGCGTTATCAACCGGTGGAGTGTTTTTTGGTAAGCATAATCGTGTTAACAAATACGCTAAGTTTTTGTTAAAGAAAATAGAAGCTACAAAAAACTATAGAATTTTAATCTCACATGCTAATTGTCTTGAAGACGCTGAGTTACTCATTGCTTTATTGAAAGATAAAGTAAAAAACTTAGAAAGTATTTCTATGACTGAGACCGGTACGGCGGTTGGTGTGCATGGTGGGCCAGGAACCTTGGTTGCTGGTATTCAAGAAGTCATTTAATCATCTTAATTAAAACTGGAAATATTATGAAATTAAGTCATTTAAAAAAACTAGGTACCCTTGTTTCAGCAAGTTTGTTGTTAAGCATCTCGGGCTGTAGTGATAAACAAGCTGTAGAACAAGTTGATATGAAAAAGCCAGCGGTAGAGAAACCGATGCTTAAAGAAGTAAAGCAAGAAGCTGTGCAGACTTCATTATTTTCAAAAGAAGTCTTAGAAACATCGATTAAGATTTTATCTTCTGATGAATATGAGGGGCGTGGCCCAGCTTCAAAAGGCGAAACCTTGACTATTAACTATCTTGCCAATGAGCTTAAAAAAGCAGGGGTATCTCCCGGTGCTGGAGATAGTTATTTTCAAGAAGTGCCGCTGGTATCAATTACTACGACTCCTGAAAGTGATTTTGTGATTAAAGCCAATGATAAAAAAATGTCATTAGAGTTTGGACCCGATGCGGTCTTGTGGACAAAGCGAGTATCGGAAAAGGAAAGTATTACAGATAGTGAGCTGGTCTTTGTGGGATACGGTGTTGTTGCTCCAGAATATGACTGGAACGATTATGCCGGTATTGATATGCAAGGTAAAACAGCGGTAATTCTAGTGAATGATCCTGGTTATGCTACTCAAGACGCTAACTTATTTAATGGAAATGCCATGACTTATTACGGTCGTTGGACTTATAAATACGAAGAAGCAGCTAGACAAGGTGCTGCCGGTGCAATCATTGTGCATGAAGAAGGTGCGGCTGGTTACCCTTGGGAAGTGGTTTCAGGAAGTTGGACAGGCCCACAGTTTGATTTAATTGCCGCTGACAAAAATATGTCACGTGCCTCTATCGAAGGATGGATTCAAAAGGCTCAAGCTGAGGAAATATTTTCTGCTGCTGGGTTTGATTATGAAAACTTAAAAAACCAAGCTAAAGCCAAGGGCTTTAAGCCAGTCAGTCTAAATGCAACGGCTTCGGCTGCAATCAGTAATAAATTAGAAGAGTCAGTTTCACAAAACGTGGTTGGTATTGTTCCAGGTTCTAAATATCCTGACGAATATATTTTGTATATGGCTCATTGGGATCATCTAGGTAAAGATTCAGAATTACATGCCACAAGTGGTGATGGAATTTATAACGGTGCGGTGGATAATGCCAGTGGAACAGCCGCGATTTTAGAAATCGCTAAAGCCTTTGCTAGTGCTGAGAAAAAACCTGAGCGTTCAGTTGTCGCTTTGTTTGTGACTGCTGAAGAGCAAGGTCTTTTAGGCTCAAAACATTATGCAACTAACCCAATTTACCCTTTGGCTAAGACCGCAGCGGGCTTTAATATGGATGGCTTGAACATGATTGGGCGAACCTCTGATATTAGTGTAGTGGGGTATGGTAATTCTGAATTAGAAGATTATTTAAAAGTTGCTGCTGATAAACAAGGGCGTGTTTTAAAGCCTGGTTCAAGCCCAGAAAAAGGTTACTTCTATCGTTCTGATCATTTCAGCTTTGCCAAAGTTGGCGTTCCAGTTTTATATGCAGAAAGTGGCAGCGACTATATAGGTAAAGAAGAGGGTTATGGAGAGGCTATTGCGAAAGATTATGTGTCTAACCGTTATCACAAAGTGGGTGATGAGTTTGATCCTAATTGGGATTACTCAGGTGCGATTGAAGACATGGAAATGCTTTATGAGATTGGAACTACTATAGCCAATGAAAGGAGTTTCCCTAATTGGTATGAAGGTAATGAGTTTAGGTCTATTAGGGATGAGAGTAGAAAGTAATTATTTATGAGCCCGTTATAGGGCTCTTTTTGAAAAGTGTACTGGAATAACATGAAGAAAGTATTAATTTTTGGACTTGGTGTAACGATCGGTGCAATAGCAATGCTAGTGCTTTCTAGAAGCAATCTGAATGTCGAAAAAGACTCTTTGAACAGTAGTAAGCCTGTAATGGATGTTGGAAAAAACGCAGCAAAAATTAGAGATTCGAATTTTATTACAACGAAAAAAGCGGCAGTATATCATTCTGAAATTCAAGAAAAAAATGATCGAATTGAAGAGTTAGAACGTCTCTTAGAGTCTCAAAAAGAAGATCATGAAAAGCGATTAAAAGGTGTCAGTTTCATGGCGGATATCATTCCAGTGGGAAATAGTAATAGTAATACTACTGCTATTTGGGAAAAGATGGATGAAATTGCTAATACAGATTATAAAGCTGAAAAAGATGAATGGTCTTATAGAGCAGAGCAATTTCTGACGCTTTATTTGTCACAAAATTCCTTTATCCATCACACAAATGTAGATTTCTTTTGTGATATGGAAGCATGTCTAGTAACGGCATTAGAATTTGATGTGGGTGAAAATTTTCATACCTCTGAAGGATCTAAAGAATGGGTGAATTTTTGGCAGAAAACTGAAGATGACAAGAGTGTAGAAGAATTTTTTCTGAAAGAAAAAATGGGTGGGTCGAACCCAGGTGAAAAAGATAGAACAAGAGAAAAACGTATGATATTTATGCGGCGATAATAAGTTTATTTTTTGGAGTACATGCAATGAAAAAAGTATTGGCTTTAATCATTTTCGCATTCGTTGTTTATTTTGTTTTTTTCAGTACAGAGAAAACTGAAATCACTACTGATGAGAGAGTTCTGGACTACGATATAAAATATAAAGATGCGGTCAAAGATATTAATGATGCCGTGGATTTGAATTTAGAGAAACATAAGTTGATAGAAGAGCTTGATAAGGATGAAGAGGATTCGCCAGAATAAGAAATTTTTGTGCTTTATGTTTTGTGACTGTTTTAAAGACTTTTGCATCTATTCAATATTTAACTTAAGGAAATATAGATGAAAAACTTACTTATAGGTCTAATTTTGGGTTTGGCGATTGGGTTTGCGGGCTCAAAACTAGGATTCAAAAGTATTTCTTCAGATTTAAAAAATGAAAGAGACTCTCTTACTGAGAAACATTCTTTGGAATCAATTGAAACAGATTCTCAGCCAAAGAATGCGATTGAGGAAAAAAATCCAATCACTATTGTTTCAACATCTACTAAATTAAGTAATTCAGAAAAACAGCCATCACAACCTCAGACTATTGAAGAATACCAAGTTGCCTATGCAAATTTGCAACAAGCTGTTATACAGCAAACTAAAGCGCTTCAAGCCTTAAAAGCAGAAAACAAAAAACTCACCGAATCCATCGAGGGATCGGATAGACGTCGTGTTGAGTTAGCGGATTTATCAGCATCTGACATTGAAAATGCTAAAGCCAATATACAAGCTTCTATAGTCGAAGCACCTGCAGAGTATGCCGAAGTTCTTAAGTCGGCTCTTGAATCTTATAATTCAGGCGGTGCATTGCCAGATTCGGATGCTTTATTACGACATTATTCAGATGAACCTGATTTTACTTGGTCAGATCTTGCGAAAGCCTATATACAAAATTACTTTGCTGCTCAAACGGATTCTAATGTGCAATTAGTGCA
>CALHVH010000228.1 GCA_938039225.1 uncultured Gammaproteobacteria bacterium | reverse complement strand
CCAAGTGGACAAAGTAGAGGTAGACGTGGCGGTCAAGGTCCTGCTAAAAATAATGACGCAACAAAACCCAAACGTCGCAGACGTAGACCTTCGGGCAAAGCAAACTCGTCTGCAAAACCAAATAATAGAAGTCGATAAAGCCTAATGACAAGCTTCGAAAAATTATGACAAAAAAAATTGCAATTTTTGTAGATGTTCAGAACATTTACTACACCACTCGCGATGCTTACCAACGTCAGTTCAATTATCGTAAGTTTTGGGAACGAGTAAGTGAACAAGGTGAAATTGTAACTGCCATAGCTTATGCCACTGATAGAAACATTGATAGCCAGATTAAATTCCAAGACGCGTTAAGACATATTGGATTTAATGTGAAACTAAAACCTTATATCACAAGAAGAGATGGCTCTGCTAAAGCGGACTGGGATGTTGGAATAACAATTGATGTCTTAGATATAAGCAAAGCAGTGGATACGGTCATTTTGCTATCAGGAGACGGCGATTTTGATCTACTTTTAGAAAAAATAAAACGCGAGTATGGCGTAAGAACCGAAGTTTATGGCGTTCCTGAGTTAACCGCTAATACCGTTAAAAATACGGCTGATCACTTTAGGCGAATAGACGCTGATCTGTTGATTTAAGAAAGAATTAGAGCTTCTATACCTACCAAGGGTAGCGGTCTTCCTGTGAAGTAACCCTGACACACATCGCAACCATACTTTTTCGCTAAATCCCATGCTGCTTGTGATTCTACGCCCTCTGCAACCGTAGTTATATTTAACCGTTTTGCTAAATCGACTGTTGACTCAACAATCGCTTTCTTTTGATCATCCTTTTCAATATCGAATAAGAATGATTTATCAATTTTCAACTCATTAAACGGTAATAACTCAAGTTGTTTAATTGAAGAGTAGCCCGTTCCAAAATCATCAATCGCTAAATTAAATCCGTTTATACGAAGTCGTGCTAAGAATTCAATGGACAGGGCAATATTGTCTAAAAGAGAACGTTCAGTAACTTCTATAGTTACCAAGTCATTTGGAACACCATGTCGTTGTGCAAGTTCTACGATCTCTTCATAGAAACTGACATTACCAAGCATGTGTGCACATAGATTGATACTCAGTTGTAAAGGCCTACCGAGCTTCAATGATTTTTGTGCTAAGGAAAAAGCTTGCTCATAAATTCTTAACTCAAATTCAGCTGAACGATTCAGTTTGGCATATAGGTATAAAAAATCATCAGGCGTTACAATTTTTCCATTCGGCAGTATCAATCTCGCTAAAGCTTCAAAGCCTGTGATTTTTCCATCAGAAAAATTAAATCGAGGTTGGTAATATGCGGTCAAACAGTCTGAGTCTAGGGCATCAATTAAATCTTGTTCTTTTAGTCCTTGTGGTAAGGGATGAATAATTTCTTCATTCTTTCTACCACTTACTTCTGATACGTATTGAATGAGTTTTTTAGTATCTACCGGTTTAACCAAAGAACCAATGAAATGTAATTCATACTCTCGTACCATACTGGTAACTGAAGAGACTAAATTAGAATCCAGGGCAGTTAAAATAATTAATCCGCCATTGTAATTTCTCTCGGCCAAGTTTCGAATAAAAGCCACACCATCCATATTTGGCATATGTAAATCAGAAATAATGATGTCGAACACCAAACCTTGAGCAGTCATTTCGTCATAACGAAGCAAGGCTTCCTTACCATCGGTTGCCGTAACAACCTCATGAATACCAATCTGGTTTAAACAATTAGCTACGTACTCACGCTGAAAACTGTGGTCTTCGGCAACCAATACTCTCAAATTGTTTCTTGCTTGCTCACTTTTAGGCATTGCCTCTTCCCTTTACTTAAACTTAGCAATTACACTATTCTTGTATTTATGTAACTGTTTTTCTAACAGATTTACTTCTTCGAGTAATTCTTGCTTTTCTTTTTGCTCCGCTAAGCCTTCTAACTTTTTACTTATACTCTCGATTCTACCAGCAAATACTAAGCTCGCTGCACCTTTTATACGATGCGCAATGGTTTTTATTCCGCTCGCATCAGATTTTTCAACCGCTTCTTGTAAGTCTTTGATATCTTGAAGCGTCGCAAGGTAATAAGTTTCGAGCATAGGTAATACTTGATCTTTACCAAAAAACCTTTCCGTTAATAAGGAAACAATTTCATCCTCTGTTTCTTGAGTATTATTAACTTGAGTTGGTCCTAAATGTGTTTCAGGATTCAATCGAAACCATTTTTCTATACAACTCTCGAGTGCATTTATATCTACTGGTTTTATCAGTAAATCGTTCATTCCAAATGATATACATTTTTCTTTTTCGCCACTCATGGCGTTAGCCGTCATAGCAATAATTGGCTGATCAACAAAGCCCATTGAACGTATGGTTTCAGTCATTTCGTAACCATCCATAACTGGCATATGGCAATCCGTCAAAATTCCTGAGAACCCACCTTTAGTCCATGCTTCTAAGGCTTGCTCACCATCAGTTACAATTTCGAATTTATAATCTAGATGTTTTAATTGTCTTGCAATAAGCTCTTGGTTGGTAGGGTGGTCTTCTACGACCAATATTTTAATAGCCTGCGACTCTAAAGCTTCAGCACGGGGGACTGGTTTAATTGAGTCATGCTTATTTATCCCCATTCCGATATCAACCAACATTTCTAAATACCGCGGCTGTAAAGGGTTAGTGTTAAGCAATCCTACATTTGAAGCGTGATGGTTTGCACTTAAACTATTTTCACAAACCAGTTTGATCACTTGCATATTAGCAATATCTAGTTTTTCATTATAATCTTGGAATTTTTCATTCAACAACGCTTGATCGA
Organism: uncultured Gammaproteobacteria bacterium; assembly: GCA_938039225.1. Lineage (GTDB taxonomy): Bacteria > Pseudomonadota > Gammaproteobacteria > Steroidobacterales > JABDMI01 > JABDMI01. Next base: position 1,862 of record CALHVH010000228.1, on the reverse strand, counting down.
TAATCATTAAATCAATGTTTTGCGCCTTTATCATTTCATCTAAAGACTTTGAGTCTTGAGGTATTACAAAGGGAGTAAAGGTCTCTGCACCAAAATATCGTAAATAACTCTCTAAGGCCGAATAAGTAAACTTATTTTCAACAATAAGCCCAATAAACAAGTTGCTCCATTTTTTACTGGCGACTTTTTGTGAGCCAGCATACTCTGCAAATTGAGTGTATTTAAACGAGGTCCCTATCCCGTATTTACTACTCATTGCCAATGTACCACCTAAGAGCTTAGCCAATCGTTTACAGATACTTAAGCCTAAGCCTGTTCCAGTATGTTTGCGGTTGCTTGCCATATCAACTTGAACAAACTCTTTAAAGAGCTTAGCCTGGTCTTGAGGTGTAATGCCAATTCCACTATCTTCAACTTGAATAATCAAATCTAAACCGCCCGGCTTGGATTCTAGTGAACTCGTTAAGGCGACTGTGATAACACCTTTTTCAGTAAACTTAATTGCATTACTCAATAAGTTGTTCACAATCTGTCTTAGCCTTACCCCATCAACCTGTAATTCTGTATCAAATTCTGGAGCCAGATAAACTTCTAGTGATAAACCTTTTTTATAGGCATTTTGTGCTTGGGCATTCACGCAAATCTCAATTAAATTTCTTAAATTGGTAGGCTCTAAAACCACATCCATTTTATCGGCTTCTATTTTGGAGAAATCCAATATGTCATTTAAAATCGCCAAGAGACTTTCAGAAGATTCTTTAACTATAGAAACGGTATTGCGTTGCTCTAAACTAAGCTCTGATTTTTGATGCAACTCCAACATGCCTAAAATACCATTTAGCGGAGTTCTTAATTCATGACTCATTACGGCAAGAAATTTTGACTTTGCTTCATTAGCAATATTAGCTTGTTCTTTTGCAGCAGCGAGTTCTACTTGAATTTTTTTACGTCGTTGAATATCTTTTTTTAGACGATAATTACCAAATAAAACAAATGCCATTAGCGCTAAACTTGAAAGTATGATTTTCAAATATAAACTATTATTATCTTTTTCAATTACTAACGCATTACTCCATTTATCCGTGATAGCCTGCTGCTGAGAGGACAAATAAATTTTATCCAAGGCTTTATTTATAATTGGTACTAATGGCGCTTTACTTGGGTGGATGGCAAAATTTAAACTGGCCTCAATTCCTGTTTTTCCAACAATGCGAATATTAGTTAGACCCATTCGTTCGATTTGAAATATTGCTTGTGAGGAGTTACTAATAAGAGCATCAATTGCACCTCCAGAGACATCCAGTAAACCTTCCGCAATTGAATCGACTTCAACTAAGTTAATTTCAGGATATAAATCATATAACTCCGCCTCGTAGCCATAGTCTTTTACAACAGCAACTTTTTTATTTTTTAACTCTTGCAGATTTCCAATAAAATGCTCAGTGTTATTCATAACAATGACCAATGGAGTTGTAAGGTATGAACGTGTAAACAACATCTCATCTTTCAGGACAGATGTATCAGACTCAGACAAAATATCTACTTGAGCACTTTTAGCAAGCTCTACGGAATCAGACCACGATGTCGTTGGTATTTTTTGTATCTCAACATTCAATAAGTCTTCGACTAATTGTAAGTTTTCGGCGACTTGACCTATATAACTTCCATCTTCCAAAAATGCTTCATAGGGCAGCCAGTCAGGATCTCCTGTAAGTTTTATTGGACTAATAGACCTTAAATACTCACGCTCATTTAAACTTAAATCAACATACAAATCACTCATAATGCTGTTACTGGTCCAGCTAGAAATTATTTCAACTTGCTCCATTGGGGAAATTGAGAATAAAGCCTTATCAATAATA
>CALHVH010000227.1 GCA_938039225.1 uncultured Gammaproteobacteria bacterium | reverse complement strand
AGAGGAGTTAAGCCAGAAGATGATCTTGCAGATTTAAAGAGTCAGAATCAAATTATTTCTGGTGATATAAAGAATTTTAAAAATCGGGAATATGAGATAGTTATTGGTTCACAATTAGCTACTGAGCTAGATGCTGAAGTCGGTGATAAAGTTGTGCTGTTGATTTCTCAAGGCACTATTACTCCAGCCGGATTAATGCCACGAATGCGACGTTTTACTGTTTCGGCTATTTTCGAAGTGGGTATGACTGAGTTTGATAAAAATATTGCATTTATTCACATCGAAGACGCGGCAAGATTGTACAGACTAAAAGATAAAGTTTCAGGTGTTCGATTGTATGTAGATGATCCTTTTAAAGCTGGTGAGACAGCCGTACAAGTAGCTGAGTCAGCCGGGGGTCTTTACTATGTACAAGACTGGACACGTAATAATCGCGACTTATTCAGACAGGTGGCAGCAACTAAGCAAATTTTATTTATCGTACTGCTTTTGGTGATTGCTATAGCTGCATTTAATATTGTTTCTACCCTTATGCTGGTGATAGATGACAAGCAAGGTGATATAGCCATACTCAGAACCATGGGTGCCCGCGCCAGACAGATTATGAGTATATTCATGACTCAAGGGGCAGTAATCGGTTTAATTGGAACTCTATGGGGTGTTGTTCTGGGTATCTTGTTAGCGCTTAATATCGAAAAAATTCTTGCTGGAATTGAGTCTATATTTAATATCGACATACTGGCAGACGATGTGTACTTGATTACTGATTTGCCATCCGCAATACATTGGCCAGACATCTTTTTAATAGCACTAATTTCAATAGGTTTATCTTTACTTGCTACGCTTTACCCAGCTTGGAAAGCGGCACGTACAGAACCCGCACAGGTATTAAGACATGAATAATCGCGTTACAAATGCAGTCCTTAGTTGTCAAAATCTTTGTCGAAGTTTTATAGATGGTGAACGAGAGATTATGGTGTTGCAAGGTGTGGATCTAGAGCTTTCTCAAAGTGAGTCACTGGCTGTAATCGGTGCCTCTGGTTCTGGTAAAACCACCTTACTGCAACTTTTGGGAGGCTTAGATTCACCTACATCGGGCACTGTAGAAGTCTGTGGAAATAATTTAAGTGCTGTAAATGAAACACAACGAGGGGATTTACGAAATCAGTATTTAGGCTTTGTCTATCAGTTCCACCATTTGTTAGCAGAGTTCACTGCATTAGAAAATGTGGCCATGCCTTTATTGATTCGTAGAGTTAAATCCAGTGATGCGTTTAAGCAAGCAAAAGAAATTTTAGGGCATGTTGGCTTAGGTCACAGGCTAGAACATAAGCCTGGAATGCTATCGGGTGGTGAGCGCCAAAGAGCAGCCATAGCAAGAGCTCTAGTAACTAAGCCAGCACTGTTGCTAGCTGATGAACCTACTGGTAATTTAGATAGTGAAACTGGTGATGCAGTTATGCAACTACTTTTGGATTTAAAAAATAATTTTCAAACCAGTATGGTAATCGTCACCCATGATATGCAAGTTGCTGGACAAATGGATAGAACCTTAAAACTGGATCACGGCGACTTGATTTCGATTTAGGCATTTTGGTCTTTTTCTAGATTGTCTTGACGCAAACGAGCAGATTCGGCAGCATTAAAAATGCGTCTCTTGCGTCTTCTTAATACATTCCATTTCCAAAACTCATTCAGCCCAACGCTACATACCAATGCAAAGAAGAGTCCAGTGACAAAGCAACCAAAGAGTAATGGTTGTAAATGAATGGTGAGCAACTCTTTCATAAAATCTAGCTTTGAAGCATCTTCTGTCATCGCAAATGCAGGCACATTGAGAATTGCACAGCCAACTTTATAACCTAAGTAATACATGGGTACTAAAGTAATAGGATTGTTAAGTAGGGCAGAAGCAACTGCCATGGGTATATTTGCTTTTAGCCAAATAGAGAGCACAATTGCGAGCAAGACGTGCGGAATAATGGGCTGAAAACCAATAAATAATCCTATGGCTAATCCCCACACTACATTTCGCCGTTTTGTGGTCCAGAGCTGTCTATTGCCTGCAAAAGACTTGAAACGACGCATATAAGAAGCGTTTTGAATCTTAATAGGATCTGGAAGTACTCGTTTAAAAAAGCGACGTGGCATGGTGCTATTCTAACGACTTAGTTATACTCTGGCTAACAATCATTTGATTTAACGTATTGCAAGGAAGCAATCTTATGTCTTATTCTATGGATGGCTTAGACTCTGAGTCTGGTCTGGACTTTTTAGCGGTTGCAAAAAATGCGACTGCATACACTCGAAATACACGATTTCTACTCTTTACAGCAGCATTTGTTGTTGGTAATTTACTTTTACAAAGCAGTGCTAAATTACTCTCATTTAGCCATATGACCTTTATAGGTTTCGCATTGCTCATCTTAGTATTTGCTCTTACCTATTACTCTGGTCGAAAGCTTCAGATAAAAAATATGATATTGGGGCTGGTATTACTTGGTCTTTGCCTTGGATACAGTAGGGCGTGGCTGCAAGCAAACAATTACTTAAAACATTCATTAGCCCCTGATGTAATGTCTCAAGATGTTCAAATACCAGCATGCATTAGTTCAATTCCCCAAACACAATCAGGGTTTTCGCGTTTCATTATTCGTCCATTACGTAGCCAAGCTAATCAGGCTTCACTTATTCATTTAAAAAATATTCGGCTTAGTGTAAACCTTAAGCAATTCGGTGATTCAAAAACTAAGCTTGAATTTAAAGCCGGTGAATGTTGGCATTGGAATTTACGTTTGAAAACCACACGTGGTTTACGTAATAAACATGGCTTTGATTACGAAAAATGGTTATATTTACAAGATGTGGGTGCAACCGCATACATTAGAGCTTTGCCGCAAAAAATCGCTGTTTCTAAATATCCATGGCTTTCATTGAGGTCCAGGCTAGCTGAAGAAATTAAGCAGGCTTTACCGCAGGGTTCCAATATTACTGGGCTAATTTTGGGTTTAAGTTTGGGAATGAGAGATGATATTGAGACTTCTCAATGGCAAATTTTACAAAATACTGGAACTAGCCATTTATTAGCAATTTCTGGTTTACATATTGGAATTGCTGCTTTGTTTGGGTTTTATTTTGGAAAAATACTTTACCTGTTATTGTTTAGGACAGTTTTCATAGGTAGTAATCAGCGTTTTTCACCACTAAATTGTGCTTTAGTATCCAGCATGATTTTTGCCATTTTTTATGCTGCAATGGCTGGTTTTTCAGTGTCTACTCAACGCGCTTGCATAATGCTTATTACTTTATCAGTTTGTAGTATCGGTGCCAGAAAATTTAAAGCCAGTAGCATTTTTTGTATAGCATTAATTGCAGTTTTAATTTTTGATCCTAAAGCTATATTATCTGCAGGAACCTGGTTTTCTTTTTTAGCCGTTGCTGTTTTACTCATACTTGTAAAACGAGAGAAACATTTTATTGACATTAGACAATTGGATGCGAGTAGAAAAAAACAAAAACTTATTCAAGCGATAAAATTACAGTTTTTCTTGGTGTTATTTTTAGCTGTACCAGTTGCATTGGTTTTTTCCAAGGTAAGTATTGTTTCACCGCTTGTAAATTTTCTACTCATTCCAATTTTTTCATTTACCGTTGTACCTGTTTTATTAGTTAGTTTATTATTTATTAGTGTTAATCAAGAACTCGCATTTAAATTTTTGAATGTGGAGCATGATTGGTTGGAGTTAATTTGGAAATTTCTAGAAGTATGTTCTAATTTACCCTTGGCTCAATTAGATTTGCAATTGAGTCCTGTTTCGGCGCTCTTATTCAACTTGCTATTACTCCCTTTGATACTTCCAAAAGGTGTTTTAAACAGAGCCTATTGCCTGGTTTTACTATTGCCGTTTATGTTTGGTTTTTCAGCAAAACCACTTAATCCAGGTGAATTAGATATTACGGTTTTTGATGTTGGACAAGGATTAAGTGTTTTATTAAAAACCTCAAAGCATCAAGTTTTATATGACACTGGGCCAGCATTTAGAAATGGAAGTAGTTCCGCTGGACGTGTTATTAAACCTTGGTTGTATGCGGAGAATATCCATAGTCTTTCTGCTTTGATAATTAGTCATAGCGATAATGACCATTCTGGCGGCCTAAATCTGATTAAACAGTCTTTTACTCCTAAGCAAATTTTTGCGCCAGCTGCTGATAGTATTGATTACACTCTGGCGTGTGAAAGCGGAGTTTCTTGGGTTTGGGATAATGTACGTTTTGAATTTATTTACCCACTTCGCAAGAGTAAAAATAAGAAAAAGAATAATAATTCTTGTGTTTTGCGAGTGAGTTTACATGGGAAATCACTCTTAATTAGTGGTGATATTGAAAAGGAAGCCGAACGTGCGTTGCTTTCACAGTACTCTAGCTTAAAGAGCCATATTCTGATTGTTCCACATCACGGCAGTAGAACCTCTTCAACCATAGAGTTTGTAAACTCAGTTAAGCCTCAAATTGCAGTTATTCCTGCTGGATTTGCTAATCGTTGGAGATTTCCTAAAGCAGATATATTAAATCGATGGCAAAAGGCTAGCGGAGAGGTTCATACCATAGCAGAAACGGGTGAGCTTAATTTCCATATAGACGCTAAGGGTCAAACATCTACAAAAACATGGATTAGTACCCAATGCCGATATTGGCATCAAGATTGTCAAAAGTAGGCAGATAGAATCACAGATAAAGTGCTGTTTTAACTCGAAATAAGTTGCCTATTTAGGGCCTTAGGCTGTTAAAATGTTGCAAATAAATAAAATGCTTTTAAGCAAATAGTGAGATTCTATGTACGAGATTTTTAGAGCTGGTGGTTGGATAATGTGGCCACTTTTGGTCTGTTCTGTTCTAACCGTTATTATTCTTATCGACCGTCTTGTTGCTCTGCGTAAAGAAAAAGTCATTCCACCTAAGCTTACTGAGACCGTTTGGAGCTGGATAAAGAACCATCAAATTGACGAAGAACGTTTGCGAGCCTTACACAATAGCTCACCGCTTGGGCGAGTGTTAGCAGCAGGTTTGGTTCATAGAAATCAGTCTACAGAAGTAATTAAAAGCAGTATTGAAGATACAGGGCGACATGTAGTACATGAAATGGAAAAATATCTTAATACCCTAGGTACTGTGGCAGAAACAGCGCCGTTACTAGGATTGCTTGGTACGGTATGGGGCATGATTAAAGTGTTTAATGCAATAGTTACCCAGGGCGTAGGTGATCCCGGTGTTTTAGCTGGCGGTATTTCACAAGCTCTAATTACCACCGCAGCGGGCTTATCCGTTGCGATTGTTGCTAAAATTGCTTATCGCTTTTTGCATGGTCGAGTGAGTGAGATTGTTGTTGATATGGAGAAAGAATCGATACGTTTGCTCCAAAGTATGGAGGGGAAATTACCTCTTGCTGGTGTTGAACCAACTGCTACCAAATTAAGTAATTAGTCAATATAATGAATTTACACCCACGTAGACTTAATGAACCAGAAGTTAATCTTACATCTTTGATTGATGTAGTTTTTTTATTGTTAATTTTCTTTATGGTTTCAACAAGCTTTACCAAAGAGTCTGAACTAAAAGTAAATTTGCCTGAGGCAATAACTGAGGTTCCAGCTAGTCTAGACCCGTCTCTTGAGATTGTAGTTACCGTTGATGGAAAGTACTTTGTTAATCAAAAGGAGTTGATTAATAGTGACCCGTCGACTTTGCGAGATGCTTTAGAAACTGAAGTTGGCAAAGATAGAAATATGCCTGTCACTATTCGTGCTGATGGTAAAGCTACTCATCAGTCTGTTGTGAG
>CALHVH010000226.1 GCA_938039225.1 uncultured Gammaproteobacteria bacterium | reverse complement strand
ACTTTCTCGCTGCTCAATAGAATAAGCCAATAAATCCAAATCTATGCAACGTGGACCCCAATGAATGGACCGGACGCGACCTTGCTTTGTCTCAATGTTGAGCATATTTTCAAGCAACTCTTCCGCACTGTAGCTTGTCAGCAAAGCAGCCGCCGCATTTATAAAATTGTCTTGTTGAACCTCGCCAAAAGGTTCCGATTGATATAGAGAAGAAACGCTCACCACCTTGACGGCTGATAAATCACTTAAGGATTTAAGCGCAGAATTAATTTGCTCTTTGGGCTGATTTAAATTACTGCCCAAACCAATATAAGCAGGATACCAAATATCGCTCATTACACTTTCTTTGTTTTGCGTTTGCGTGGAGCACGTTTGCGTTTTTTCTTAGCCGTATGCACAGCATCAGAAGATTTTTTCTTTGTGGTTTTTTTGCGAGTTCGTTTTTTTGTATTACTTTTTTTGGAACCAGGTTTTCTTGCACCAAAAATCATAACTTCTTTTTCGCCTTGATCTAAGGTTTGCAGTTTAGTCCACCAGTCTGCTGTTTCCGAATCTACAATCCCAAACTCTGATCGCAACAACATTAAATCATAAGCCGCTCGAAAACGACTCTGTTCTAACATCCAAAGTACACGGCGCCCTTTGGGTTTTTCAAAGCGCGGTTGCATAATGAGTACGTTTTGCGATGGAACACCTATCCGTCGAGGAATACTAATGGTGGATTGCTGATCCGCGAATAGCCTTAGGGCAGCATGCGTCCAAGCATTCACCGGAGAGTCACCAGATTTTATATAGGTGTTTGCAAGAGTTTCTATTGCAGGCCATAGCATGACTGCAAAAAAGAAAACAGGACTAACCGTTTTACCAATCGTAATTCTTTGGTCGGTATTTTGCATTGCTTGCGCTATGAGTTTTTTTGCAGGTAGATTATTTTTCTTAATCGCTTTATCCGTTTCTGGAAACAAATACTCAAGTAAGCCATAGTGCAAAACGTCATAAAAGACCGGCTCACCATAGCCTTTTATAAACATTTTCAAAACCTCATCAAATAAACGGGCCGCTGGAACTGTGGCCAAAAGATGAGGATGAGTAGAAACTGGTTGTTCAGTTTCTTTATCCAGCTTAAAACCTAATTTAGATTTAAATCGTACAGCTCGTAATAAGCGAACGGGATCTTCTTGATAGCGCGTAAGAGGGTCGCCCATTAAGCGAATAGTTTTTGACTTAATGTCTTGCATGCCATCACAATAATCTATAACTTCATGGCTACTTGTATCGTAGTACAAGGCATTGACAGTGAAATCACGGCGCCATACATCGTCTTCAAGTTTGCCATATACATTGTCGCGCAATAAACGACCACTGGCATCGGCATGTTGTAATTTAGTCTGTAGCTTATTGGCTGGCGCTCTAAATGTGGTTACTTCAATTAGTTCATCGCGCATATACACATGCACAATTCTAAAACGCCGCCCAATAATTCTGGAACGCCGAAAAACTCTTTTAGTTTGCTCAGGGGTTGCACTGGTGGCCACATCAAAATCTTTGGGATGCATACCAAGCAAAGAGTCTCTCACCGCTCCACCTACAATATAGGCTTCATAGCCTGCGGCAACTAATTCTTGGCACACTTTTACGGCATTCGCTGAAAACGTGCTTGGTTTTAATCCAAGCTTTGATATTGCGTAACGTTTCGCTTTTGAGGACTGGGCTTTTGGTTTGCTCACAAATTAGCCTGCCAAAAGAAAGAAGATATCATCTGACTATTGTACCCACTTTAGAAACAGAATGAACAATTAAGAAACTGATTTAATCTTGATTGTGATTTATCATAGCTTATTGTATTTCACTATAATTAAAGCATGACTTCAGATTCACCGTTAGATTTTGATAAACCTAGTTTATTTCGACGATTAGCTGCAATACTGTATGACAGCATTTTATTGTTGTCATTGCTTATTTTATTCTCTATACCTTGGGTAATGCTAGCTAAAAACTTTGAGTTTAAAGCGACCTGGGGACTTAGATTGATTGCAGTATCTATACTCGTTTCTTTTTATTTGTATTTCTGGCGAGACCGTCAACAAACACTAGGCATGACGACTTGGCGACTAAAACTAGTAGATTCTAATGGCTTAAAACCCAATATCGCACAATGCATCATCCGCTTGTGTGCAGCCTTGTTTTCTATTGCTTGTATTGGTTTAGGATACTTATGGATGTTAGTTGATAAAGATCAATTGACCTGGCATGACAGACTTAGTAAAACAGAACTAATCTTATTACCTAAGAAAAAGAAATAAATTATCGTGTTCGTGCAATTGCAAAGAATGTACAAAAAGCCAAAATTAAGGTTGGCATCCAAGCACTTAAAAACGCATTCAGACCATATACCGTACCTGTGCCAATAAGCAGTTTATTGGCACTCATATAACCGATTCCAATAATTACTCCAAAGAATAATCGCAAACCCGTATTTCCTGTTCGTAATGAGCCAAAAACAAAGGGTAATGCCAATAGACTCATTAACACAATTGAAGCACTAGTCGCTAAACGTGACCAAAAAGCCACTTCATATCGTTGTGAATCAATGCCATTTTTCTTGAGAAATTTGGTGTAATCAAATAAATTCCGACTACTCAGATGATCAGGCTCAACCGAAAACATCTGCAAAGTTTGAGGCTCAAGATTAACTTTCCACTGACTGTCTTTTTGATTTTCTGCACTCACTTGCATATTGGAAAAGTCAGTGCTAACCAACTCGTTCAGTTGCCAAACTTGTTCTTTAGTATAGGTTCCTTTTTTCGCTCGTTGAATGCTGGTTAGTTTATTGGCTTCATCAAAATAAAATTGATTAACTTGCCCAACAGCCGTTGGATCACGCCATTCACTGATATTAATAATGCGATCACCGTCTTTAAACCACACACCCTGCTCTCCTGCCATAATAATATCTTTGTTCAACAAACGTGAGCGCTCTTTTTTAGCATAAGCTTCAGCTTGAGGCGCAATCCATTCAGACACTATGGCCGCACTTGCCATTAATAAAGTCCCAACAATTGCTACAGAAAGCGCAAGCCTACCAATGGAAACACCGGCAGCTCGCATTGCAACTAATTCGCTGCGTGAAGCTAGAGACCCTAAGCCAAGCAAGCTACCAATTAAGGTGGCAGCAGGAAACATATCAATAGCCGTTTGAGGCATGCTAAACATAACGTAAGCAAAAGCATCGGCAAGACTGTAATCACCCGTTCCTGCCTTATCAGCTTCACCCAGAAATCCAATAAATGCAGCCAAACCCATTAACACAAAGAGAACCAATAACACACTGACTAATTGCGTTTTTAACACATAGCGATCAATGATCTTCATTATCTAGCATCCTCGTTAGCAACTTGGTCTTGAGTATTATTCAAACGACGATGACCACCAAAAAACAAACCCTTAACTCCATATTGTTGGACTAGTAAGATCGCAGCCAATAATAAGACAATACCATGCACCCACCAAATCCCTATTGCAGGATCAACTTTTTCTTTCTCTATCCAGGCTTTTGCCAAAGCCATTAAATTGGCATATACGATATACAATAATATTGCGATAGCGACTTTACCAAAACGACCTTGGCGGGGATTGGTTTTACTCAAAGGCAAAGCAAGCAAAGCGAGTAAAAATGCAGAAATTGGAACCGACCAGCGCCATTGATGTTCGGCCAAATAGTCTAAACCTGACTTTTCTTTTAATTCGGAAGCTGTAAGTTCTTCCGGTCCAGGTGCCTTGCCCTTATCTAAATTGAATAGAAAAGGAATCCCATGCTCCACAAAACTCACTACTTCGTAATCAGCTTGACCTGGAACGCCTTGGTATCGCATCCCATTTTTTAATACAAAAACTTTCTGTCCCTGAGAATTTACATCGGCATGATAGCCAATATCCGCAGTAACTAATTGTTGGCTGGTTTTTACGGAGTTTTTATCAGACTGCTGTAAAAAAACATCCATTAATTCACCCTGCGCATTCTTATCATTGGCATAGAACACCATGCCTCCTTGATCAGCGGTCAAAAACTTGCCTGGTTCAAGATTAGTCAGCTGAGCTTGTGCAAGTGCAGTATTTCTAACATCTAGGGTTTGGCGCGCAGCCCAAGGCGATGCTTGCATAGATAACCAATATAAAGCGACACAAATAAGACTAGTTACAACTAACACAGGCTTGTAAATTTGCCACGGACCTACACCACAGGCTTTAAGCGCAGACATTTCGCTATCTTGATACATTCTACCCAAACTCAACAAAATAGCTAAAAACAATCCAATCGGAATTAGAATCACCAAATAGCTGATTGAAGCGTATCCCATCAGGGAAAATAAGGAGTCTTTGGGTATGCCTCCAGAAGCAACATCACCTAAAAAACGTGAAAACTTATTACTCAGCAAAATGAGGAGTAACACCCCTGTTACGCCAATCCATGTTGCTATAATTTCACGCAACACATATCTGTCTAAAATGCCTAACAAAGTCTAATCCAAGTGCTAAAAGTGATAGTTTACGCTATAGTTGTGTCTTAGTGTACGAAGCAATAAATTCACGCATTCAATCACGCATTAAATGCTGTTTTTTTCAACGTATCAATTCATATAATAAATGCGAAAAACTACAATGGAAAATCGCATTTTTTCGCAACGCATAGATTTGGAGTTTGAATATGCAATACAAGATTTCTACCAAGAAAATTACTGATACTGATAGTGATTGCACAATACTAGCCGTATTTCATGATGCCGAAAGTGGTTTAGCAATGGCCGGTAAAGCAGCCAGTGCTTTTGATAAAGAACTAGGCGGCCAACTTGAAGAACTACTCATTCAGGGCGACTATAGCGGCAAACTTGGAGAGACACATCTTGTACCCGTATTCACTGACTCAGCTCCTCAGCGTTTAATGCTTGTTGGTTGCGGTGATAAAAAATCTTTTAATGAGGCTGGTTTGCGCACAGCCACTGAAGCTGCAGTAAAAGCTTTGAAAAAAACCACTTCAGTTGAAGTACTTAATTCTTTAAGTCTTGAAACGATAAAAGGCGCTAAGGCATACAATACCGCACGTGCAATTTCTGAAACGACTGAAGCCGCTTTGTATCACTATGTCAGCACACTTTCTAAGAAATCTGCAGCCGATACCTCACTTGAACAAATGACGATTCTAGTGGCAAATTCAAAATCAGCCCCAGATGCTCGTAAAGGTGCTAAACACGGTCAAGCTATTGGAGGCGGAGTAAATCTTTCACGTGAGCTTGGTAATTTGCCTGGTAACTACTGCACACCTACTTTCTTAGAAGAAACCGCTAAAAAAATGGCTAAAGAGCATGCCAAACTTAGCGTTAAAGTATTGCAAGAAAAAGACATGGAAAAGCTAGGCATGGGCTCTCTACTCTCGGTATCTAAGGGTAGTCGCGAACCGGCAAAAATGGTTATCTTTACTTATTCTGGTGGCAATAAATCTCAAAAACCTCATGTTTTAGTCGGCAAAGGTCTTACCTTTGATGCGGGTGGTATTTCGATCAAACCGTCAGCAAAAATGGATGAAATGAAATACGACATGTGTGGAGGAGCCAGTGTATTTGGGACTATCCAAGCCGCGGTGGAAATGAATTTAAAACTTAATATTATTGGTATCGTTCCTGCCTCGGAAAACTTACCAGACGGCGCAGCTAACAAGCCGGGTGATGTTGTCACCAATATGGAAGGCATAACCATCGAAATCCTCAATACTGATGCAGAAGGACGATTAATACTATGTGACGCTTTAAGTTACGCCAAACGCTTCGAGCCTGAAAGCATTTTAGATATGGCGACCTTGACCGGAGCTTGTGTTGTAGCCTTAGGCGCCCACCATTCAGCGGTACTTTCAAAAGATGAAAGCCTAATTAAAGAAATCATGAAAGCTGGTGAAACCGCTCATGACAAAGCTTGGCCTTTACCACTAACACCTGAATACCACAGCCAGTTAAAATCTAACTTTGCTGATGTTGCCAACGTTGGTGGTCGTGCAGCTGGCACCATCACTGCCGCCAGCTTCTTATCAATGTTTACCGAAGGCATGCGTTGGGCACATTTAGATATTGCAGGCAGCGCATGGAAAGATGGTGCAGCAAAAGGGTCAACTGGCCGTCCAGTACCTTTACTGTGTCAATATCTGTTAAATTTGAAGAAGTAAATTACTCATGAAGACGCGGGTCGACTTTTACATTATTTCGGATAGCAATCCGCAATCCGAAGATGTAGTCGCCTGCCGTCTAACCGAAAAAGCGCTTAAGCAAGGTTATAAAATACTGATACTTGGCCACAATACCAAACAGTTGCAAGAGCTAGATGAAAAACTCTGGACCTTTAAGGATGATAGCTTCATTCCGCATGAAATAGTCAATGCGGATTCTTATGTACATGAACAGCTAAATGTTGCCCTAGCCACGGATTCTTCAGCCAATGAAAAAGCTAATCTTCTGATTAATCTGTCTGGCCAAGTTCCCACCAATTTAAACCGCTTCGAACGAATTGCTGAAATCGTTCCGGCTAAAACCCAAGAGCGTCATCAAAGTCGAGCTCGTTTTAAAACCTATAGAGAAAAACAATGCGAGCTGCAAACTCATAATCTCTAATCTTTATTTACCAGAATACCAAATGCAATGAACGAATCCGATAAAGACACCACAAAGTCCATTCCCGTACTCAAAAGAAAACACGTGCGCACAGTAGAAGTCCCTGTTCTAAAATTAGACAAAGACATTACACTGGACTCGCCCAATTTTCGCACAGCCGTAACCAAGGCCGTAACAGATTCCCTAAACAACGCAATCCCCTCAATTGTTGAACAAGTTTTAAAAGAACTAGAATCAAAATCTCAATAAAGCGCAGGTAGCAGCTCTTCGGACTCTATTTATATTTCAATCTGTTTTCTAGAAAAGCGTAATAAGTAATTGATTTAAATAACTTATAAACTTTTGTCTTTATCTAGAATGTACTTCAAGTTAAGTCCAATGATTGGTTCATGCATTTACAACTAAGTATTAACTAAAGTAATACATTCGATTCATACAATAAATTATATGAATTACAAGCATAACGTATTATGTCGTTTGTGCGACTGCAATATAATTTTGTCTGACATAAAATACAGCTCAATAAAATGATTATTGCACATGACATAACAACGCTATATCAATAGCTCAATCATCATTACTAAATCTATTACTGAAAGGCCATTTATGAGCTCTGCTACGCTTTACCAAGTTAAAAACAACATCGCTATTATCAGCCTCAATTCACCACCGGTTAATGGGCTAGGACAAGCCGTTAGAGAAGGCATCTTAGACAATTTCAAAAAAGCGCACGCAGATGATTCTGTCAACGCAATAATCATCGCCTCAACTGGAAAGCTGTTTTGCGGAGGGGCTGACATAAGTGAATTTGGCACTGAGAAAATGAGCGCCGCTCCTTTCTTAGGTGAAGTACTTAATCAACTTGAAGCTAGTCAAAAACCTGTTGTTGCAGCAATTAATGGCATGGCTTTGGGTGGTGGTTTAGAACTGTGTTTAGTATGTGATTATCGATTTGCTTCAGCGAAAGCAAAACTAGGCTTACCTGAAGTGCATCTGGGTATTTTGCCTGGTGCTGGCGGAACACAACGTCTGCCACGTTTAGCAGGTGCTGTAAAAGCTACTGAAATGATTGTTTCTGGTAAGCCGGTATCGGCAAAAGAGGCACTTGAATCTGGTTTTGTAGATGCCATCCATGCTGACGACTCGGACTTTCTTGAAGCCGCTTTAGCTTATACCGCAGAATTGATTGCAACTAATGCTCCAGTTAAAACTTGTGCCGACCTCAGTGTAGACACATCCAATATCCCAGAAAACTTCTTTGCTGATTTCCGTAAAAGTATAGCCCGCAAAACTCGTGGCTTCATTGCTCCAGAAAAATGCATTCAATGTGTTGAAGCGTCTTTAGAATTAGATTTAAAAGCTGGTCTAGAAAAAGAAGCCGACCTTTTCATGCAATGCATGACCACCTCACAAGCAAGAGCTCAACAGCATTTATTCTTTGCAGAACGAGCAGCTACAAAAATTCCTGGTATCGATAAAAACACAGCAATTCGAAAAATCGAACAAGTCGCCATCATCGGCGCTGGCACCATGGGTGGTGGCATTGCAATGAACTTTATTAATGCTGGCGTTCCTGTAAAAGTGCTAGAGCTTAAACAAGAAGCCTTGGATAAAGGCTTTGGTGTTATTCGTCAAAACTACGAAATCAGTGCCAAAAAAGGTCGTATGACTCAAGAACAAGTTGAACAGCGTATGAGCTTATTAAGCGGCACCTTATCTTATGCTGAATTGAATGAAGCTGATTTAATTATCGAAGCCGTATTTGAAAATATGGACATCAAAAAGAAAGTGTTCGCTTCGCTTGATGAAGTAGCTAAACCAGGAGCAATCTTAGCCTCAAATACCTCAACCTTAGATGTCGATGCAATTGCTTCTGCGACTAATCGCCCAGAAGATGTCATCGGTCTACACTTCTTTAGTCCAGCCAATGTTATGAAACTCCTTGAGATTGTACGTGGCTCCAAAACCGCCGATGATGTACTGCTAACATCAATCAAGATGGCGCAACTTATTCGCAAAGTACCCGTAGTCTCAGAGAACCAATGGGGCTTTATTGGTAATCGTGTACTTGAACCCTATGGTCGAGAAGCTGGTCGATTAATGTTAGAAGGTGCTAGTCCGGCTCAAATAGACAAAGTCTTATATGAGTTCGGCTTTGCTATGGGCTTACCGAGCGTTATGGACTTAGCCGGTATTGATGTAGGTTATTTAACACGTCAAGCCCGTAAAGACGAACTTGCAATCGACCCAACTTATGCTGCCGTTTCAGATCGTTTATATGAATTGGGGCGTTATGGACAAAAAACTGGGCGTGGAGCCTACATCTACAAAGGTCGTGAGAAAATTGAAGATCCTGAGGTCATGGAAATCTCAAAAGAACTTGCCGAGAAATTTGGTGTAGAACAACGAGAAATCAGCGATCAAGAAATTCTTGAAAGAACCGTGTATATGCTTATCAATGAAGGTGCACAGGTTCTTGGTGAAGGCGTAAGCTATCGCTCTAGTGATATCGATGTAGTGTATGCCTATGGCTATGGCTTCCCTGCTCATCGTGGCGGCCCAATGCAATACGCCGATGAAATAGGTTTAGACAAAGTACTCGCCTCGATTGAAAAATACCGTGAAGAATTAGGTGATTACGGCAAACTTTGGTTTACCCCTGCTCCCATTCTTAAAGAGCTTGCAGCTGCTGGTAAAACCTTTAAAAGCTATAAACCCTCCGCTTTTAAAAAAACATAAGATAAAGGCGTAATAGGATGACTCTATTACACCTTAAATTAATGCAATACCCGTCGTAGGGTGTATTCGACCAAAGCCTAATACACCAAAGAAAAATTTAGATCTAACAACAAAGGAATTATCATGAGAGAAGCTGTCATCGTATCAACTGCACGTACTCCAATTGGACGCGCTTACCGTGGTGCACTTAACAACATCAAATCACCAACCATGACGGCACATGCCATTAAGCACGCGGTTGAACGTGCAGGATTAGAGGGTGGTGAAATTGAAGACTGCGTATTAGGTTCTGTACTTAATGCTGGTACTGCAGGTAATAATATTGCCCGTAATGCACTACTTACTGCTGGCTTACCGGTTTCAGTTCCAGGTCAAACCATAGATAGACAATGCGCTTCAGGCTTAATGGCTATCGCTACTGCCGCTAAACAAATTATTGTTGATGGCATGGATATTGTTTTAGCGGGTGGTCAAGAAAACATCTCAGCGGTACAAAATGATTATTTCAAAGCCATTGGTCCAACTGTTGATAAAAATCTTATCGCTTTGCAACCAAATGCTTATATGCCAATGTTGCATACTGCTGAATACGTTGCAAAAAAATTCAATGTGTCACGTGAAGCACAAGATGAGTATGCATTAAGCTCGCAACAACGCACTGCTGCTGCACAAGATGCCGGAAAATTTGATGATGAAATTGTGCCGATAACTGCAACTAAAGGCATTATGGATAAAGAAACAAAGGAAATTTCTTTTGAAGAAGTGACTTTAACTAAAGATGAAGGTAATCGCCCTTCTACTACTTTAGAAGGCCTGGCTGGATTAAACCCAGTCGTCGAAGGTGGCGTAATTACAGGTGGTAATGCTAGCCAATTGTCGGATGGTGCTTCAGCTCAAATCCTTATGGAACGCAAAGTTGCTGAACAACGCGGTTTAGACGTACTTGGAATTTACCGTGGAATGGCTGTTTCTGGGAATGCTCCTGAAGAAATGGGAATTGCTCCAATTTATGCGGTTCCTAAATTACTTAAGCAACACGGCTTGAAAATGTCTGATATTGGTTTATGGGAGTTGAATGAAGCTTTTGCAGTTCAGGTTCTGTATTGCCGCGATGAGTTAGGCATTGATCCAGACATTTACAATGTAAATGGTGGTGGAATTTCGATCGGTCATCCTTATGGCATGACCGGTTCACGTATGGTTGGTCACGCATTGATCGAAGGTAAACGTCGTGGTGTTAAATACGTTGTGGTTACCATGTGTGTTGGCGGCGGTATGGGTGCAGCTGGTTTATTTGAGGTCGCTTAACTACTGCTAAGAGTCCTTGCTTTAACATTTCCACGAGGAACACTCACAGGAAAAGTATTAATGAAAATTAAAAATAGTATTGTTGTAGTCACTGGTGGAGCGCATGGTATTGGACGTGCGCTTTGTCGAGAATTTCATAAACTTGGCGCCGCTGGAATTGTGGTTGCCGATTTAGATCTTGCTGGTGCAGAAAAAGTAGCGGCAGAAGTTTCAGGTATCGCCGTTGAATGTAATGTGGCTAAGGAAGATCAGATTCAAAACTTAGTTGCAAAGACTCATGAAAAATATGGTCGAGTCGATATATTCTGTTCAAACGCGGGCATGGGCATTAGTGATGCTCCGACTTGGACGGCCAGCGGTGGTAGTAATAAAGGGTGGCAACTCTGTTGGGAAGTTAATGTCATGTCGCAGGTCTATGCAGCACGTGCAGTGCTTCCTGAAATGCAAGCCCGTGGTTCTGGGCATATTTTTAATACCGCATCAGCAGCAGGTCTACTTGCCCAAATGGGTGATGCAGCCTACACCGCAACCAAACATGCATCGTATGCCTTCTCTAAAAGTTTAGCTCTAACGCATGGACCCGAAGGTATTGGAGTTTCAGTATTGTGTCCGCAATATGTCGCGACCACGATGACTGGCATTCCAGATGATTCAGACCAGGAACGTGGGGCATATATGTTAGAGCCAGAAGATGTGGCCGTTATTTGTTGTGAAGCTATTGAACATAATCAATTTATGGTTACTCCACATCAACAAGTAAAGCAATTTGTCGCTTATATGCACGCTGATCACGATAAATGGCTAAAAAGCATGCAAGACTTACGTGCTAAACAAATAGGCGATGCCAAAGAACTAGAAATGAGCATGTTCATAAAGGCGGTTTAAATACTTAACAGCTATATATTAGGGTATTGCTCCAAATTTTCTTTTCAAACGTATGTTTAAAAACAAGTGTAAATAGGCTAGAATAGCCTCAATTAAAATTAAGGTACAAGGGTTACTCATGACAGATTACAAAGCTCCTCTTCGCGATATGAATTTCACTTATTTCGAACTATTTGACTATGCAAGTCATTGGAAACAGTTTCCTCAATACAATGAAACTGACCAAGATTTAGTTGAAGCTATCTTTAGCGAGAGTGCAAAATTTGCTGAAAATGTTTTAGTGCCACTCTATCGTTCAGGTGACGAAGAAGGTTGCACATGGTCTGAAGACGGTGTAACCACACCAAAAGGATACAAAGAAGCCTATCAACAATTTGTTGAAGCGGGTTGGCCATCAATGACACATGCGGTTGATCATGGCGGTCAAGGTTTACCTGAGTCTGTTGGTCTAGCGCTTGCAGAAATTACCTCGGCAGCAAACCAATCGTTTGGCATGTACCCTGGCCTTTCACATGGCGCAATGCGTACTATTGAAGCACATGGTACCGAAGAGCAAATTCATAAGTATCTTGGAAAACTCATCAGTGGTGAATGGACTGGCACTATGTGCTTAACTGAATCTCACTGTGGGACTGACTTAGGTTTGCTTCGTACTAAAGCTGAACCCAATGCAGATGGCTCTTATAATATTACCGGCCAAAAAATCTTTATCTCTGCTGGTGAACATGATCTATCAGACAATATTATTCACATAGTTTTAGCCAGGCTTCCCGATGCACCCGCTGGTGTAAAAGGTATTTCGTTATTTATTGTGCCTAAATTCAATGTAAATGATGATGGCACTGTCGGTGATCGTAACACCGTAAGTTGTGGATCAATTGAACACAAAATGGGAATCAATGCCAACGCTACCTGCGTCATGAATTTCGATGATGCTAAAGGCTTTTTAATTGGACCTCCAAATAAAGGCTTACGTTGCATGTTCACCTTCATCAACACTTCACGTATGGGTGTTGCTACTCAAGGTCAAGCCCATGCTGAATTAGGTTTTCAAAAATCTTTAGCTTATGCTAAAGACCGTCTTCAAATGCGTGCACTTGGAACACGTAAGAACCCAGATGCTCCTGCTGACGCCATCATTGTTCATCCTGATGTACGTCGTATGTTGCTCACTCAAAAGTCTTTTGCAGAAGGTGGCCGTATGCTTACCGCCTATCTTGCAAGTTTAGTTGATATTCAAGCGGTCCACACTGATGAGAAAGCCCGCAAAGAAGCTGATGATCGTTTAGCACTAATGACCCCAATCGCCAAAGCCTTTATGAGTGAAACTGGTTTTGAAAGTGCAAGCTTAGGCCTACAGTGCTTTGGTGGCCATGGTTATATTCGTGAATGGGGCATGGAGCAAAACGTTCGAGATTCTCGTATTGCTATGTTGTATGAAGGTACTTCAGGTGTTCAAGCGATTGATTTATTAGGTCGTAAAATCATG
>CALHVH010000225.1 GCA_938039225.1 uncultured Gammaproteobacteria bacterium | reverse complement strand
CATCACACTTTCCACCTAACGGCGACCTCAACAGAAACTAAAAAAACTTTCTGACTCGGATTACACCGTCTGCGCAGGCATATTTAAAACTTCATAATTAAGCTCAGGCTTTGTTCAAGCCCTCACACCTACGGTCTTGGACGATAACCAGTTACCTGGCAATCTATCTTCCTTGTGTTATTCAAACCTAAACTTGAATAACGCTTCCCTTATCACACTCTTTACAACACCTTGGAAGCAAAGAGCGATATAACTCTAATCTTATTTAGCTATTTTGAAAGACGACTGATCAACAGAGACACCAGGGCCCATAGTTGATGAAACCGTTACTTTCTTAAAATAAACACCTTTAGCTGAAGATGGCTTGATCTTCATTAAATCAGCCATCAATGCTGCAAGATTTTCTGTTAATTGAGCAGGTTCGAAATCAACCTTGCCTATTCCACAGTGAATGATGCCGGCTTTATCAGTACGGTAACGAACCTGACCCGCTTTAGCGTTTTTAACCGCGCCTTCGATGTCTGGAGTAACAGTACCCACTTTAGGGTTAGGCATTAAACCACGAGGACCCAATACTGTACCTAAACGACCAACCACACGCATTGCGTCTGGACTAGCGATAACAACGTCAAAGTTTAAATCGCCACCTTTAATCTGTTCAGCCAAATCTTCAAATCCAACAACATCTGCACCAGCCGCCTTTGCTTTCTCAGCATTTTCGCCTTGAGCAAATACCGCAACGCGAACTGTTTTACCAGTACCGTTTGGTAATACCGTTGAACTACGAACCGCTTGATCAGATTTGCGAGGATCGACACCAAGGTTAATCGCTACATCTACGGACTCAGTAAATTTTGCAGATGCTAATTCTTTTACCAATGAAAAAGCTTCTTCAATAGGATAGAACTTTGTTGGATCTACTTTTTCTTTCGCTAATTGTTTACGTTTGCTTAATTTTGCCATGATCTTATCCCTCTACCTCTAAGCCCATGCTACGCGCACTACCGGCAATAATATTAACGGCCGCATCAAGATCGTTTGCATTAAGATCTTCCATCTTAGTGTTTGCGATTTCTTCAAGCTG
This sequence comes from uncultured Gammaproteobacteria bacterium, assembly GCA_938039225.1. Classification (GTDB taxonomy): domain Bacteria; phylum Pseudomonadota; class Gammaproteobacteria; order Steroidobacterales; family JABDMI01; genus JABDMI01. Next base: position 5,045 of record CALHVH010000225.1, on the reverse strand, counting down.
AGCACGTGTTACCTTGCCTACTTTTTTAGTATTTGGCGTACCTGAACCACTCGTGATACCCGCTGCTTTTTTCAATAAAATTGAAGCCGGTGGAGTTTTGGTAATGAATGTAAAACTACGATCAGAATATACAGTGATAACAACAGGAATTGGAAGACCCGCTTCCACAGACTGCGTTTTAGCGTTAAACGCCTTACAGAATTCCATAATATTAACGCCGTGTTGACCTAGCGCTGGACCTACCGGAGGACTAGGATTCGCCTGTCCGGCTTTGACCTGGAGCTTGATATAGCTCATGATCTTCTTTGCCATGGTTTTTCTCCTTCGGGTGCAAACACTGCTTTGAACAGCTCCCCGATTTTGGTTTTAAACACCTAAAGTATTGGCATACCTTAAGCTTAATAAATTACTTTTTTATCTAGATCCCGTCTCGGCAACTGCTCCTGCGTTGCTCTAACTCCTGCATCCATGCAGTCGTACACGGGGACGACGTCGAAACACTGTTTCGACTAGGCCTTCTCTATCTGACCAAACTCTAGCTCAACCGGAGTTGAACGACCAAGAATCTGTACAGCAACCCGCACGCGACTCTTGTCATAATTCACTTCTTCAACGGCACCGCTAAAGTCTTTAAACGGCCCATCTAAAACTCGTACTGCCTGACCAACTTCAAACAAGAACTTCGGCTTAGGCTTATTAACACTGTCTTCCACGCGATTAAGAATCAGCATGGCTTCTTTTTCTGTAATTGGAGCTGGCTTATCCGTGGTTCCACCAATAAATCCTAGCACCTTAGGCACCGATTTAACTAAATGCCAACTTTCCTCATCCATATCCATTTGCACAAGAACATAACCAGGGAAAAACTTGCGATCGCTGCGACGCTTTTTACCTTCTCGCATTTCGACCACTTCCTCAGTTGGCACTAAAATTTCGCCAAACTTTTTTTCCAAACCATGAAAAGCAATTCGCTCTATTAGCGATTGCTTAACTTTATGCTCATAGTTTGAATAAGCATGAACCACATACCAACGCATTGCCATTAAGTACTCTCCGTTATTTCCTAAACTTGAAAGCTTAAGAACCTAAACCATTTATGAATTTAATAAATGTAATGACGCTTAAATCAACTATCCAGAAGAACAGCCCCATCGCCAGACAAAAACCAATCACTACCAAAGTAGTCTGAAAGGCCTCATTTGTCGTTGGCCAAACCACCTTCTTCATCTCACGGAAAGACACACGACCAAAGGCCCACAAGTCTTTACCTTGTTGAGATTGAAAAAACACCAAAGCACCCAGAATTACACCAGCGAAGACTGAACCCACTGCATATAAAGTAGACTGCTCAACTAAGTAGTAATAACCAGCAATACCAGCCAATAGCAATATAATCGCCAGAAAGACCAAACCTTTGCTTGAACCGCTTACTTCATTTTCTGTAGTTGTTGCCATCTGTTTACCTTTTTTATCAGAGATACATCTTTACCAAGTTAGTTAATCATGGCAGGCCAGGAGGGAATCGAACCCCCAACCTACGGTTTTGGAGACCGTCGCTCTGCCAATTGAGCTACTGGCCTAATTAACTGTTTTAGCTTTCTTTCCTACTTTACTTCTTGAGAAATGACTATTTATTTTCAATTCTCTTAAGCTGCTACGGCGGACGCTGTAAAACAGTGTCCGCCGTGAGTTTTTTACTCTATTCGATAGATACTAAATCAAGTTCAGCACTAAAGATTTCTATCACTTAATAATCTTAGCAACAACACCCGCACCTACGGTACGGCCACCTTCACGAATAGCAAAACGTAAACCGTCTTCCATCGCGATTGGAGCAATCAACTCAACATTCATCTTGATGTTGTCACCAGGCATTACCATCTCAACGCCTTCAGGAAGGATTACTTCACCAGTAACGTCAGTGGTTCTGAAATAGAACTGTGGACGATAACCTTTAAAGAATGGCGTATGACGTCCACCTTCATCTTTGCTCAAGATATAGGTCTCAGCTTCAAACGATGTATGTGGATTAATTGAACCCGGCTTAGCCAATACTTGACCACGCTCTACTTCTTCACGCTTTGTACCACGTAACAAAATACCTACGTTATCGCCCGCTTCACCTTGGTCCAACAACTTACGGAACATCTCTACACCCGTACACGTTGTCTTAGCTGTGTCTTTAATACCAACGATCTCAATCTCTTCGCCTACATTAATCACACCACGCTCAATACGACCAGTAACAACCGTACCACGACCTGAAATTGAGAATACGTCTTCCACTGGCATTAAGAATGCACCTTCAACCGCACGCTCTGGCAATGGAATATAGGTATCAAGCACTTCTACTAATTTGTAGATACTTGGTACGCCGATATCACTCATGTCGCCTTCAACCGCTTTAAGCGCTGAACCAGTAACCACTGGAGTATCATCACCTGGGAATTCGTACATGCTTAACAAGTCACGAATTTCCATTTCGACTAATTCTAATAACTCTTCATCATCAACCATGTCGGCTTTGTTCATATACACAACGATATATGGAACACCTACCTGACGTGACAACAAGATGTGCTCACGCGTTTGTGGCATTGGACCATCCGCAGCATTCACAACCAAGATAGCGCCATCCATTTGAGCAGCACCCGTAATCATGTTCTTAACGTAATCCGCGTGACCCGGGCAATCTACGTGAGCGTAGTGACGTGTATCACTCTCATACTCTACGTGAGCCGTTGCAATCGTTATTCCACGTGCACGTTCTTCAGGCGCATTATCAATTTGATCGTATGCCTTGAATTCACCACCGTGCTTCTCCGCCATACATTTTGTTAAAGCCGCTGTCAAAGTTGTCTTACCGTGATCTACGTGGCCAATCGTGCCGACATTTACGTGCGGCTTATTACGTTCAAATTTTTCCTTAGACACAGGATGTACCTCTTATTTTATGTTTTCTAGTTTAAATTATAAATTATGTTGTTCTGTTAATAACCGCTTCAGCGATATTGTTTGGCGCTTCGTTATATTTCTCAAATTCCATTGAGTAACTTGCACGACCTTGCGACATTGAACGCAGGTCAGTTGCGTAACCAAACATTTCAGCTAAAGGCACTTCAGCACGAATGATTTTGCCAGTAGGCACATCTTCCATACCTTGAACCAAACCACGACGACGGTTTAAGTCACCCATCACATCACCCATGTAATCTTCTGGAGTAGATACTTCAACTTTCATCATTGGCTCTAACAACACAGCATTCGCATTACGAGCACCTTGTTTAAAGGCCATAGAACCGGCCATTCTGAATGCGTTTTCATTTGAATCCACATCATGGTAAGAACCATCATACAAAGTAACTTTAACGTCAACTACTGGGTATCCAGCAATTACACCGTTTTGCATTTGTTCGATAATACCTTTATCTACCGCACCAATGAATTCCTTAGGAACAACACCACCAGAAATTTCATTAATAAACTCATAACCCTTGCCTGGTTCTTGTGGCTCAAGCTTAAGCCAAACGTGACCAAACTGACCACGACCACCAGATTGCTTAACGAATTTACCTTCTTGCTCAACGGTACCGCGAATAGTTTCACGATAAGCTACTTGTGGCTTACCAACAGTTGCTTCTACATTAAATTCTCTACGCATACGATCAACAAGAATATCTAAGTGCAACTCACCCATACCTGCGATGATGGTTTGACCTGATTCTTGATCAGAGGTTACACGGAAAGATGGATCTTCTTGTGCAAGCTTACCAAGCGCAATACCCATTTTCTCTTGATCCGATTTTGTTTTCGGCTCAACCGCAACCGCAATTACCGGCTCTGGGAATTCCATACGCTCAAGCGTAATCACTTCTTTAAGATCACATAAAGTATCACCAGTGGTTACGTCTTTAAGACCAACCGCTGCTGCGATATCGCCTGCACGTACTTCTGAAATCTCTTCTCTATCATTAGAATGCATTTGTAATAAACGACCAATACGTTCTTTTTTACCACGTACTGGGTTATAAACCGAATCACCTGACTTCAAAATACCAGAATAGACACGGAAGAAAGTTAATGTACCCACGAATGGGTCAGTAGCAATCTTAAATGCCAATGCTGAAAATGGCTCGTCATCAGAACTGATACGCTCTGACTCAGATTCATCTTTATCATCCAAAATACCTTTAATAGCTGGAACTTCTGGAGGAGATGGAAGTAAGTGGATAACGCCATCTAAAACCGCTTGTACACCTTTGTTTTTAAAGGCTGTACCACAGTAACAAGGCACAGCCTCATTAGCGATAGTTTGCAAACGCATACCCGCATAAATTTCTTCATTGGTTAGAGCACCTTCTTCAAGATACTTATCCATTAATTCTTCATTAGCTTCAGCAGCTGCTTCTACTAATTTTTCACGCCATTCTTCAGCCTTAGCTTGAAGATCGGCAGGGATAGCTTCACGAGTATGCTTCATACCCATGTTTTCTTCTTCCCAGTAAATCGCTTCCATAGTTACTAAATCAATAACGCCTTTAAAGTCGTCTTCAGCACCAATAGGTAATTGCATAGCAACTGGATTTGCACCCAAACGCTCTTGAATCATTTCAATAGAACGATAGAAGTCAGCACCAATTTTGTCCATTTTGTTAATGAACACAATACGAGGTACACCGTACTTATTAGCTTGACGCCATACTGTTTCAGTTTGTGGCTCAACACCTGCGTTAGCATCTAAAAGAGTAACCGCGCCATCAAGAACACGTAAAGAACGCTCTACTTCAATGGTGAAGTCAACGTGTCCTGGAGTATCGATGATGTTAATGCGATGTTGTGGAAATTGACCTTCCATGCCGCTCCAGAAAGTAGTGGTCGCAGCAGATGTGATAGTAATACCACGCTCTTGCTCTTGCGCCATCCAATCCATAGTCGCAGCACCATCATGCACCTCACCGATTTTGTGAGAAATACCGGTGTAATACAAAATACGTTCTGTTGTAGTAGTTTTACCTGCATCAATGTGAGCCATGATGCCAATATTG
>CALHVH010000224.1 GCA_938039225.1 uncultured Gammaproteobacteria bacterium | reverse complement strand
TGCACCTGGCTCTTGTGGCTCTAGCTTTAACCAAACATGACCAAACTGACCTCGACCACCAGACTGCTTAACGAATTTACCTTCTTGCTCAACCGTTCCACGAATCGTTTCACGATAAGCTACTTGTGGCTTACCCACTGTCGCTTCAACGTTAAACTCACGCTTCATACGATCAACAAGAATATCTAAGTGAAGCTCGCCCATACCCGCAATAATGGTTTGGCCAGATTCTTGATCGGTATTCACACGGAATGAAGGATCTTCTTGTGCAAGCTTACCAAGCGCAATACCCATTTTCTCTTGATCCGACTTTGTCTTCGGCTCAACCGCAACCGCAATTACCGGCTCAGGGAATTCCATACGCTCAAGCGTAATAATTTCTTTAAGATCACATAAAGTATCACCAGTGGTTACGTCTTTAAGACCAACCGCAGCGGCGATATCACCCGCACGTACTTCAGTGATTTCTTCTCTATCGTTTGAATGCATTTGCAATAAACGACCAATACGTTCTTTTTTACCACGTACAGGGTTATACACTGAGTCACCTGACTTCAATACACCCGAGTAAACACGGAAGAAGGTTAATGTACCCACGAATGGGTCAGTAGCAATTTTAAATGCTAAGGCTGAAAACGGCTCGTCATCAGAACTAATACGCTCTGATTCAGTTTCGTCTTTATCATCCAAAATACCTTTAATAGCAGGTACTTCAGTTGGAGCAGGAAGCAAATGAATAACGCCATCCAATACCGCTTGCACACCTTTGTTTTTAAAGGCTGTACCACAGTAACAAGGCACTGCTTCATTAGCGATGGTTTGCAAACGCATACCTTCATAAATCTCTTCATTGGTAAGCGAGCCTTCTTCAAGGTACTTATCCATTAATGCTTCATTAGCTTCAGCAGCTGCTTCAACTAATTTTTCACGCCACTCTTCAGCTCGCGCTTGAAGATCAGCTGGGATAGCTTCACGAGTATGTTTCATACCCATGTTTTCTTCTTCCCAATAAATAGCTTCCATTGTGACTAAGTCAACAACACCTTTAAAGTCGTCTTCAGCTCCAATAGGTAACTGCATAGCAATTGGGTTTGCACCTAAGCGCTCTTGAATCATTTCAATAGAACGATAAAAATCAGCACCAATTTTGTCCATTTTGTTAATGAACACAATACGAGGTACACCGTACTTATTAGCTTGACGCCATACTGTTTCAGTTTGTGGCTCAACACCCGCGTTAGCATCTAGTAGTGTTACCGCGCCATCAAGAACACGCAAAGAACGCTCTACTTCAATCGTGAAGTCAACGTGTCCTGGAGTATCGATGATGTTGATGCGATGCTGTGGAAATTGATTTTCCATGCCGCTCCAGAAGGTAGTGGTTGCCGCAGATGTGATAGTAATACCACGCTCTTGCTCCTGCGCCATCCAATCCATAGTCGCAGCACCATCATGTACTTCACCAATTTTGTGAGAAATACCGGTGTAATACAAAATACGTTCTGTTGTAGTAGTTTTACCTGCATCAATGTGAGCCATGATGCCAATATTGCGATAACGATCAATTGGAGTGGTACGTGCCACGGTCTATCCCCTATATCTACTCTCTGTAGCTTATACAGAGCGGGTTAAAATTAAATTACACTTTTTACATTTACTAAAGTCATTTACAAACAAAACCCAAGCTTGCTTGGGTTTCGGTGTGCAGATGCTTTATTAAGATTTTACTAATTAACTTAGTAAGAAACTCAGCCGCTTAAAGCAAGCAGCTAAGTTAAAACATTTACCAACGATAGTGCGAGAACGCCTTATTAGCTTCTGCCATACGGTGAGTATCTTCACGCTTCTTAATAGCATTGCCACGATTCTCAGACGCATCCATTAACTCATGTGCTAAACGGTGAGCCATGGTTTTTTCGCTACGCTTACGTGAAGCATCAATAATCCAACGCATTGCCAAGGTTTGACGACGTACTGGACGAACTTCAACTGGTACTTGATAAGTTGCACAACCAACACGACGAGATTTAACCTCGACTACTGGCTTAACATTTTCAAGACCTGTAGTTAATGCTTCTAAAGCTGCTTCTTCATCCACACCACTCTTTTCAGAGATACGTGAAATTGCACCGTAAATAATACGTTCAGCAACAGATTTTTTACCATCATTCATGATCATGTTCATGAACTTAGCTAGCATTTCACTTTGAAATTTTGGATCTGGCAAAATTTCGCGTTTTGGAGCTCTATTTCTTCTGGACATTAGTCCCTACCTATTTTAAATACTGTTATAACAATGATTATTCGGAAAACGACTCAGTCTTATTAAGACTTAGGACGCTTAGTACCGTACTTAGAGCGACCCGCTCTACGTTTATCAACACCGGCGCAATCCAAAGAACCACGGATAGTGTGATAACGAACACCCGGAAGATCCTTAACACGACCGCCACGAATTAACACAACGCTATGTTCTTGTAAGTTGTGGCCTTCACCACCAATATAACTACTTACTTCAAAACCGTTGGTTAAACGTACACGAGCAACTTTACGCATTGCCGAGTTAGGTTTTTTAGGTGTTGTTGTATATACACGAGTACATACACCACGTTTTTGTGGTGACGCTTGTAATGCCGGTACGTTACTTTTTTCTTTCTTTGAACGACGTGGCTTACGTACTAATTGATTTACTGTTGCCATATTAAAGCTCTATTTCCGAAAATAAATTTCTCTGTTCTGCGTAACAAATATCGGAGCACCCTGAGGCATCCCGATATTCTAAAAAAACCGCTTTCTTGACCCTAAATTTGTACGACTGGCCAAGTAAAGAGCGGGGATTCTAAAAACTTGGACTGATGGTGTCAAGTGTGCATTGCACAAAATTAACACTTTTCAGCCCATCTAACTCTCTCAAGTGCAGCTTTTAGCTTAAAAACGCCTAAAGCTTAGACTTTAGGCGTTTTGAGATATTACTGACTTAAGAGTCAACAACCGAATTATTCAGCTGTTTCTACTCCTTCTTCCGCAGGAGCTATCACCTCTTCAGGAACCACAGATGAGGTGTTTTCAGCACTTTCACCTAGTAGATTTTCTAAAGTAAGGCGTTTATCAATGGTTACACGGTTTCGTCTACGCTCATCATGGAAGGCCTGTCCTGTACCAGCAGGAATCAAACGACCCACAATTACGTTTTCTTTCAAACCACGTAAATCATCACGTAAACCACGAACGGCCGCATCGGTTAGAACACGTGTGGTTTCTTGGAATGACGCCGCTGAGATAAATGACTCAGTAGCAAGTGAGGCTTTAGTAATACCCAAAAGCACCATTTGGAACTTAGCAGGCTGTTTACCTTCTTTAGCCACTTGAGCATTTACGTCAAGAGCTAATGCTTCTTCGATTTGCTCGCCAGGTAATAATAAAGTATCGCCTGAATCTAATACTTCAACTTTACGTAACATTTGACGAATAATTACTTCGATGTGCTTATCATTGATTTTCACACCTTGTAGGCGATATACATCTTGAATCTCACGTACTAAGTAATCAGCTAAAGACTGAGCGCCACGTAAACGCAAGATATCATGTGGATTAGGCTCACCATCAGCAATCACTTCACCACGTTCTACCGATTCACCTTCAAAGATGTGAATATGACGCCACTTAGGAATAAGCGCTTCATGACGCTCATTCTGCTCATCCGTAATAACCAAACGACGCTTACCTTTAGTTTCTTTACCGAAACTAACTGTACCCGTATGTTCAGCCATAATTGCTGGCTCTTTTGGCTTACGCGCTTCGAATAAATCAGCAACACGTGGAAGACCACCAGTAATATCACGAGTCTTACTAGATTCTTGTGGAATCTTAGCAATCAAGTCACCTACTTTAATTTCAGCGCCATCTTGTAAGTTAATGGTCGCACCAGAAGGTAGCGCATAAACGGCAGGAATTTCAGTATTAGCAAAGAAAATTTGCTCACCGTCTTTATCAACTAATCGAGCAACTGGACGTAAATCCTTACCAATACTGCCACGTTGTGCAGGATCGGTAATTACCGTATTACTTAAGCCTGTCATTTCATCCACTTGAGTGGTAACACTCACGCCGTCGATGAAATCTTCGTACTTAACAATACCTTCTACTTCGGTAATAACTGGGTGAGTATGCGGATCCCAGTTTGCAATGACTTGACCAGCAGTAACTGCTTCACCATCATCAACCGAGATAGACGCACCGTATGGAATCTTATAACGCTCACGCTCGCGTCCAGCTTCATTCATTACACCAATTTCACCAGAACGAGAAACCGCAACTAAATGGCCCTTACTATGCTTAACCACTTTGATGTTATGTAAACGTACAGTACCAGTATTTTTAACTTCAACATTACTGATAGCCGCTGCTCTAGACGCCGCACCACCAATATGGAAAGTACGCATGGTTAACTGTGTACCTGGCTCACCAATTGACTGAGCAGCAATTACACCAACCGCTTCGCCTTTGCTTACCAAAGTACCACGAGCAAGATCACGTCCATAACAGAAGCCACAAATACCGTGTCGAGATTCACAAGCGATTGGCGAACGAACCCAAACTTGATCAATGCTTTGCTCTTCAAGATAACTTACTAATTTCTCATCAAGTAAAGTGTCTTTTTCAATAAGAACATCACCATCTGGACTAAGCACATCTTCAGCAACAATACGACCAAGAACACGTTCACGTAATGGTTCAACAACATCACCGCCTTCAACCAGCGGAGTCATTAATAGACCACGATCAGTGCCACAATCAGGAATCGTTACAACCATATCCTGTGCAACATCAACTAAACGACGTGTTAAGTAACCTGAGTTAGCTGTTTTAAGCGCTGTATCGGCCAAACCTTTACGAGCACCGTGAGTAGAAATAAAGTATTGAAGTACGTTTAGTCCTTCGCGGAAGTTAGCTGTAATCGGTGTTTCAATAATTGAACCATCCGGTTTTGCCATCAAGCCACGCATACCAGCAAGCTGACGAATCTGAGCCGCTGAACCCCTAGCACCAGAATCAGCCATCATGTAGATAGAGTTGAAAGATGGTTGCGTAACCATTTCACCTTTAGCGGTTTCAACGTCTTCGGTACCTAACTTATCCATCATCGCTTTCGCAACAAGGTCATTAGTACGTGACCAGATATCAACAACTTTGTTATAACGCTCACCAGCGGTTACTAAACCTGAAGCGTACTGATTTTGAATATCAGTTACTTCAGTTTCTGCAACATCAAGAATCTTACTCTTAGTTTCAGGAATAACCATATCCTGAACGCCAATCGAAACGCCTGAACGCGTTGCATAACTGAATCCGGTATACATAAGTTGATCAGCAAATACGACGGTTTCTTTCAAACCAACACGACGATAACAAGCATTAATAGCAGCTGATATCGCACGCTTAGTCATATCTTTATCAACATGTTCAAAACCTAAACCATCCGGTAAGATTTCAGACAATAAAGCACGACCAACCGTAGTATCAAAACGCTTAGTTTGAGTAGTCATTACGCCATCTTCATCGATAACGCGATTTTCTAAACGAACTTGAATTTTTGCATGTAAATCGGCAATGCCATTTTCATAAGCGCGATGCACTTCTGAAACATTTGCAAAAATCATGCCCTCGCCTTTAACGTTGATCATTTCGCGAGTCATGTAGTACAGACCCAAAACAACATCTTGCGAAGGAACGATGATTGGCTCACCGTTTGCTGGAGATAAAATATTGTTCGAACTCATCATCAAAGCACGCGCTTCTACTTGCGCCTCTATTGATAATGGAACGTGAACCGCCATTTGGTCACCATCGAAATCGGCGTTAAAGGCTGTACACACTAATGGATGCAATTGAATCGCTTTACCTTCAATAAGTACTGGTTCAAAAGCTTGGATACCTAATCTGTGAAGAGTTGGAGCACGGTTCAACATAACCGGATGCTCACGAATTACACCTTCAAGAATATCCCAAACTTCGCCACCTTCACGTTCAACCAAACGCTTAGCCGCTTTAATCGTTGCCGCATCACCGCGACCGATTAATTGACTAAGTACAAACGGCTTAAATAATTCCATCGCCATTTTCTTTGGAAGACCACATTGATGCAAACGTAAGGTAGGGCCACATACAATCACTGAACGACCTGAGTAATCAACACGCTTACCCAGTAAGTTTTGACGGAAACGACCTTGCTTACCTTTAATCATGTCAGCGAGTGATTTCAACTGACGCTTATTAGTACCCGTAATCGCACGACCACGTCTACCGTTATCTAATAAGGCATCCACAGATTCTTGTAACATACGTTTTTCGTTACGTACGATAATGTCTGGAGCGCTAAGCTCAAGTAATCTACGTAGACGATTGTTACGGTTAATAACACGACGGTATAAATCATTTAGATCAGACGTCGCAAAACGACCACCTTCAAGTGGTACCAAAGGACGTAAATCTGGTGGCAATACAGGTAATACTGTCATTACCATCCACTCAGGTTTATTACCCGAAGACTTGAACGATTCAATTAACTTCAAACGCTTAGATAAACGTTTGATTTTGGTTACTGAACCTGTGTCATTAATATCTTCACGAACTTGGTTAATTTCTTTTTCAAGATTAGTTGACTTAAGCAATTCGAAAACCGCTTCAGCTCCCATAACAGCCGTGAAGTCATCACCATATTCTTCTAAAGCATCAAAGTACAAATCATCTGTTAATAACTGTCCACGTTCTAGTGGAGTCATACCAGGTTCGATTACTACATA
>CALHVH010000223.1 GCA_938039225.1 uncultured Gammaproteobacteria bacterium | reverse complement strand
AAGGAATCCGTTGAGATACAACAACAAGATGGCACTGCCTTGATAAGAGATAGAGCAAGGGCAAGTGATACTCAAGAACTGACTCAGGCTCTACAAGCATTGATTGATTCTAAAGCTCAATGGCTGGAATCATTAAGAGATAGTGCGGTATTTGTTTTGGTTAATCAAAAACTGGATAAAGCTGAAACTGAGCATAAAAAACAAGCGGCTGAAAAAATTGTTAAAACGTATACTAAACGAGCTGTTGTGGGCGCCATGGCCGCAGTTGCACCAGGAAGCGATTTACTAATTCAAGGCTATCTTGGCAAGCAAATGGTAAATGAAATTTCAGCAGTGTATGACATTGATGCTAAGTCGGTAGATATACAAAGTTTTTTAGAACTGGTTGAACAACATATGCGTAAAGCCTTACCGGTGGTGCTGGCTATTGCAGGTAATGGTTTAAAAGCGTTTCCTGGTCTTGGTACGATTACTGGTGGTATCGCACATGCAGGGGCTTATGCATTAATTTTTGATGCCATGGGTCGCAGCTTAAGTGAGAGTATGGCTTTACGTGGTACATTAAGTCCGGCACCAGCCGCTACACAATTTAAGGATTATTTGAATGAAAATTTGGCGCTGGGTACCCGACGTTTTGCACAGTTGGTTCTCGAAGCAAGAAAAGACACCGACCAATAATTCTTCCGAGTCTTTAGTTAGCACTCAAAATACTTCGCCTCGTGAGAGTAGAGTACAAGGTAGCTTGCGTGAGTTGCTTAATGATGACTCCGTACCTCCTTCTGTGCGTGAAGCGCTAAAGGATGAATTTGCAGAACTGGGTAATTTAATTCAAAAATTGGAACAAGAAGAAATACATATCGCCGTATTTGGCCGGGTCAGTGTGGGCAAGTCTTCTTTACTTAATGCACTTATGGGTGAAGTACATTTTTCAGTAAGTCCCTTGCATGGTGAAACCAAAGAACGTGCTCAATTTGAATGGAAAAACACTGAACTGGATGAATACCAAAGTGGCGGCGTACATTTTATTGATACCCCAGGAATTGATGAAGTGGATGGCGATACGCGAGAGTTTATTGCACGTAAAGCTGCACAACGAGCCGACATAATTCTTTTTGTGATTGATGGTGATATTACGCAAAGTGAGTTTCAAGCCATTCAGTCCTTACAGCAGTTTTCGCAACCTCTGTTGTTAATTTTAAATAAGTCTGATCAATATCCAAAACGTGAATTAGCAAGATTACTTCGTCATATACGTTTGCGTTGTGAGAATTTGATAACAGCAGAAAACATACTTAGTACTACCTCAAAACATATTGAGAAAACGGTTTTGCTTGAACAAACGGATGGTAGTTTGATTGAAGAAAAGCAAATCACCGTACCTAATGTGGATGAGTTAAGAAATCGGATTTGGCATATTGTGGAGAACGATGGTGCAACTCTAGCGGCACTAAATGCCAGTTTGTTTGCGAGTGATTTGAGTGATGATGTTGGCACGCAGGTTCTTGCGCTACGTAGAGAGTTAGCCAATAAAGTCATCACAAACTATAGCTTAACTAAAGGGCTTGCTGTTGCTGCAAATCCGGTTCCAATTGCCGATTTAGTTGCAGCTGCAGGTTTAGACGCCAGTATGATTTTACATCTCTCACGTTTGCATGGCCTGCCAATGAGTAAAAGTGAGGCGGGTGATTTGCTAAAAGTTATTGTTACTCAATTGGCAGCCTTGATGGGAACCACTTGGGCAATTAATGCATTGTCTACGGTTTTAAAAATAAGCACAGCCGGTTTGTCCACAATCGTAACAGCTGCCGTACAAGGGTCAATAGGATACTATGCAACCACCGTTTTAGGGCGAGTTGCTGAAACGTGGTTAGCTCAAGGAAAATCTTGGGGTAAACATGGGCCCAAAGCGGTAGTCAAAGACATCGTAAAAAACTTAGATAAAAGTTCGATTTTGCAAGAAGGGCGTGAGGCCATCTTACAAAAATTGACGCGCAGTTGAGATTAATTGCTTGAGCGCAGAGACTTTTAAAAACTCGCCTAGTTTTAATAAGTTATACCCAAAGTCGTTTATATTGAATCTGTTTAATTTAGCGCCATTTATTTGGGCGAAAAGCTTCAATTTAGAGTATTCTAGCGCACCTAATGACACAAACATTGATAGTAAATTATCAGTATAAACAATGACTTACGAAAAACAAATTGTAGCAAGACCTAGCAGGGTGAGCAGTTGGTTTGCGCGCAAGCTCTTATTTTTCTGGACTCGTACCACTATTTTGCCAAAAGATATCGCCGAGCTTGGTGTGGATAGCGAGCGTCCGATACTCTATGTTTTAGAAGAAGAGTCATTTGCTAATCGACTGATGTTAGATAAATTCACACGTGAAAATAATCTGCCACGCCCTTTAGCACGCATCCATTTGGGGGCTGATGTTTCAATTAGTTCGCATGCCTTTTTACGACGTTTTGATGGGGTTTTACAAAAGCCCAGTAAAGATGCAGTGCCACCTTCGTTTAAGACATTAATGGAAAATATTGATCTGGCAAAAGTGCAAGGTTTGCAGGTTGTTCCGGTCAGTATGTTTTGGGGTCGTTCACCGGATAAAGAGAAATCTATATTTCGTTTACAATTTGCAGAAGCTTGGGAACGTTTAGGTTTCTTAAGACGTTTTTTTAGAACCATCGTTTATGGTCGTCAAATTTTCATCCAGTTTAGTAAACCGGTTGATCTTGATACCTTTAGCGAAGATGACTTAGATGCTGAACGTAGAGGACGTAAGCTTGCTAGAGTTTTTCGAGTTCACTTTAGACGTACGCGTGTTGCCGCTATTGGACCTGATTTACGTAGTCACCTGACTTTAAGTAATGAAATTGTACATGCCAAATCGGTACAAAATATCATTGGCAAATTGGCCAGTGAAGAAAAACCTAAATCGGCTTTACAGAACGAAGCGCGTAAATACGTTAAAGAAATTGCTGCAACTTATTCTTATAAAACGGTTAGGTTTTTTGACCGTTTGTTGAGTTGGCTTTGGAATAAACATTACGACGGAATTGAGTTGTATGGTGAAAGTAAATTACGCGAATTAGCCGCTAATAATCAGGTGGTTTATGTACCCAATCATCGCAGCCATATAGATTATCTTCTATTGTCCTACGTTATGTATTACCAAGGTTTAATGCCGCCACACGTTGCAGCAGGCATTAATTTGAATATGCCGGTGGTTGGTAAGCTCTTACGTAATAGTGGTGCCTTCTTTATGCGTAGAAGTTTTGCGGGTAATCAATTGTATTCTACGGTTTTTCGTGAATACATGAAAAATATACAACAGCAAGATACCCCAACAGAATACTTCATTGAGGGTGGACGCAGTCGTACGGGCCGTTTACTTCCGGCAAAAGCCGGTTTGCTTTCAATGTCTACACGAGCGTTTCTGGAAGAGCCGGAGAAACCTTTGGTTATGGTTCCTGTATTTGTGGGATATGAAAAACTGTGGGAAGGAAAGTCTTACTTAAAAGAATTGGGCGGTAAGTCTAAGAAAAAAGAAAGTGTTGGCGGGTTGTTTAGAGCGCTTAAAAGTTTACGTGGCGGGAAAATGGGGCATGTGCATGCTAGCTTTGGAACCCCTATAAACTTAGGCGAACATATCAAAAATACTTCACCTGCCTGGGATGGTAACGCCGTGCTGCCAGAAGCAAAACCAGAATGGTTGGTACCTTGCGTTAATTCATTGGGCAATAAAATTTTAACCAATATTAATTCTACCGCTGTTTTAGACCCGGTTAATATTTTATCTTATGTGCTTTTGTCTACTCCGCGTTTGAACATGGGTGAAGGTGAACTGGCTCGTCAGATTGATAAATTAATACGTTTGCAATCCATTGCGCCATATTCCCCAGAGTTGAGTTTGCCCGATAGGTATGGAAAAGAAATTGTTGAATATGTAAAAGAATTTGGTTTTCTTGAAACTCAAGCTCACGCTTTAGGAAACACTTTACAACCCAAGGGTAAGCACTCGGTATTGATGAGTTATTATCGTAATAATATCCAGCATACCTTTGCTATTCCCTCCTTAATAGCCAGTATTTTTCTGGATAATAAACCTCTGTATCAAGCTCGAATTGTGCAGCTGGTGGAAATGGTTTATCCCTATATTAAGCAAGAGCTGTTTTTACGCTATTCCCAAGATGATTTAGTTACTGTAGTGGCTGAGCAACTTAAAGCCTTACAGGAAATCAACTATCTAAATTATGACCCTGAATCTCAATTGTGGTCACGCTGTTCAGCGGAATCGGCTGAGGCGACTGAGTTGGAAAACTTAGCACAAAGCATGTTACAAACCTTAGGTCGTTTTTATTTGCTGCTCGTATTATTGGTGCGTCATGGAAAAAATGGAATCAAGCAAAGTGATCTAGAGAATTTGGTTCATCTTTCGGCACAGCGTATGTCGCGTTTGCATGATATTAGTTCTCCTGAATTTTTTGATAAGCGTTTGTTTCAAGGCTTTATTCGTAAATTAAAAGAAGAGCAATTGATTACCGTAGATGATGAAATGCGCTTACGTTATGGACGTCCTCTGATGTCAAAGAGTAGAGACGCTGAAGCCGTGCTGAGTGAACGCTTTAGGCAAGTCATATTTCGTGTTATTAATGCTTAATAAATTTTTGTTAAATAGATTTTTTGTACGAGTTAAAAATGTTTGTAGTAGCCGCCTTATATAAATTTGTCTCCTTACCAGATTACCGTGATATGCAAGCTGATGTACTTCAAGCGTGCTTAGACCTAGGTGTGAAGGGCACGCTCTTGCTAGCGGAAGAAGGTATAAACGGTACCATTGC
>CALHVH010000222.1 GCA_938039225.1 uncultured Gammaproteobacteria bacterium | reverse complement strand
GAAAAACAGTTTTCTTAAGCCTAAGAACACACAAAAATTCATCATAAATGGCTATACTAAGCAGTTGATATACCAATAAAAATTAGATGGAATGAGCGCTTATGTTTACAAAGAATAATTCTCTACAAAGTAATCTTATACGAGTACTTGTAATTACTCTTATAAGTATGATGTCTACTGGCTGTGTCTCAATTAATACTGGGCAAGATGCTGCTCAAAGGCCAGCGCAAAATCCACCACAAAAAGAAACAGTAACTAGAGAAAAGAAAGTTTCCCTTGATGAAGCGGCAAGTTTTAATATGACGCTGGGCGCACAATACTTGAAACAAAATAATCTGGGTCAAGCCATTGCGAAACTGGAAAAAGCCGTTGAGCAACAACCCACCTTGGCTTTGGCGCATACCTATCTTGCCTTTGCCTATGAGCGTTATGGTGAAACGCAGAAAGCTTCCACTCACTATAGTAAAGCCGTTAAGTTAGATCCTAATGATCCGATTTCATTAAATAATTATGGAACCTTTTTGTGTCGACAAAATAAGGCATTGGAATCGTTGAAATATTTTGAGCGTGCAGTCAGTAATCGCCGTTACCAAACACCGGATGCGGCAATGACTAATGCTGGGGTATGTGCCAAGAAAATTCCTGATCTTAATAAAGCGGATGAGTACTTTCGTAATGCAATCAGAATGAATCCCAGAAACGCACAAGCTCACTATCATTTAACTGATGTTAATTTAGAGCTAGATAAGTTAGTGATTGCGAATGACTTTTTTAAGACATACAAAACTATGCTGCCAAATGGAACTGAAAATCCTGAATATTTGTATTTAGCATATCGTTTAACTAAAGCAATGAATAATCCTGATCAAGCTGGACAGTATGCTTTGAAATTACAACAAAAATTTCCTGAGTCTGAGCAAACAAAAGAACTTTTGGATCGTCGTTAATACGAGTTTTATATGATAGAAAATAATAAAGAATTACCATTAGATGATGAGTCGAAACAAACAGTTGATACTGAAAATCTAAGCGACAGCCAAATCCGAAATGTTCTTACCCCTGGCACAATATTAAAAGCTAGACGTGAGCAGACGAATGCTGAGTTAGCCGTTATTGCCAGAGAGTTAAATTTAGATACCTGGATGCTAACCGCACTTGAGGAAGATGATTTCGGCAAATTTGGTGCTCAGGTCTTTGCCAAAGGTCATTTAAAGCATTATGCAGAACATTTAGGTTTAAACCCAGATGATGTGTTATTTGCTTATTATCAAGTTGCTGAGCGTAAAGAAACTACACCAGTCATTAAGCGGCATATTAGTTCAACATCGCAAAAAAAGAATTACGCAAGCTTAATTAAATGGCTATCACGTTTAATTATGTTGTTTGTTATAGCTGGACTAGCTTATGCCACTTATGTTTTTGCAAATAAATGGTTAAAGGGCTCAAGTGAAGATGCTCAGGGCACTACTGAAATCGAACTGGCACCACAGAATTCTTCTGCAACGACATCAAATGTTGGAGTTATAGCATTGCCTACCAACTCAATTGATTACGCAACTGATTCGAATTCAAATGTGGAAAATAATAATGCATCAAATGATGTGTCAAGTAATCAAGCTGCAGTTGCCGTCGAACAGTCAAGTATTGAATCGACTGCAAATACAGTACCTAGCAATTCAAATGTCTTACGTTTGGAGTTTACTGAAGAAAGTTGGGTGGAGGTCTTTGACGCAAATAACAAACAGTTAATTTATGATAATAAACGTCCCGGGGCCGTTGAAGAGTTAACTATTACTGGACCAACAAGTATTTTCTTTGGTAATTTCCCAGGCGTTAAACTTAATTATAATGGTTCAACTTATAATATCCCTTCTAATGCAAAAGCCGGCAATACAGCTCGCTTTGTAATCGAGCCATAATTTCAAATTAATAATAAATTTTTAATTCAGTTTTAGCTGATTTGAAAGTGAGAGAAGTGTGTCTAAAGTAATTCAATCTATTCGTGGCATGAACGATATCCTGCCTGAGGAAACTCCTTATTGGCAGTTTCTAGAAAACGCTGTACGTGAAATCTTAT
Organism: uncultured Gammaproteobacteria bacterium; assembly: GCA_938039225.1. Lineage (GTDB taxonomy): Bacteria > Pseudomonadota > Gammaproteobacteria > Steroidobacterales > JABDMI01 > JABDMI01. The sequence goes on along the minus strand of CALHVH010000222.1, from coordinate 21,745 downwards.
CCAGTTATGGCTATGGTGAAATACGTTTCCCTATTGTTGAACATACTGAGTTATTTAAACGCTCTATAGGTGAGGTCACAGATATTGTTGAAAAAGAAATGTACTCATTTGGAGGTGAGGACAATCTTAAATATTCTTTACGGCCTGAGGGCACAGCGGCTTGTGTCAGAGCCGGCATCAGTAACGGACTTTTTTATAACCAAACCCAAAAGCTTTGGTACATGGGTCCTATGTTTAGACATGAACGTCCACAAAAGGGTCGATACAGACAGTTTCACCAAATAGGCGCTGAAGTATTTGGCTACGGTGGGCCAGATGTTGATGCCGAATTAATAATTTTATCAGCAAGATTGTGGAAAAAATTAGGATTAAATCCTAGTTTGGAAATAAATTCTATTGGTTCGATTGAGACCCGTGGTAATTACCGAAATGCCTTATTGAGTTACTTTACAAAGCACAAAGACCAGCTCGATGCCGATAGTTTACGACGTCTTGAGCGTAATCCATTGCGCATATTGGATAGTAAAGTACCACAGACACAGGACCTGGTTAAAGATGCACCAATCATGAGTGATTACCTTTCTGACCTAGAAAAAGCGCATTTTGCGGGTCTTAAAAACTTTCTTGATGATGCGTCAATTGAATACACGGTTAACCCACGATTAGTCAGGGGCTTGGATTATTATTCCTTGACCGTATTTGAGTGGTTAACCGATAAATTAGGCGCTCAGAATGCCATTTGCTCAGGTGGACGATACGATGGTTTAGTTGAGCAATTAGGTGGCAAGCCAACCCAAGCTGTGGGGTGGGCATTAGGCATTGAGCGTGTAATCGAGCTTATGAAACAAGCAAATACCAGCATTGAAATTCAAAAATTAGACCTCTTCCTGGTGTCAGGAAATACCCCCGAACTTAAACGTGAAGCTTTCCGCTTGTCAGAGGGGCTACGAGATGCTTTAAATGGGGTAAAATTAGCGGTTTATTGTGGTGAGGCTGGTATTAAGTCTCAAATGAAGAAGGCAGATAAAAGTGAGGCTCGTTTTGCACTTATTTTAGGTGAAGATGAATCAGCCTCAACTACAGTTGTGCTAAAAGACCTTCGACAACGCGCGGCTCAAGAAACTATCGCTCAAAAGGATTTGATCAAGGTTTTAAGTGAGCGATTAGCTAGCTAAGTTTGAGCCAAAAATTATTGAGCAATAAAAAACTAAATTAAATTTTGTTTACGATTTGTAAACGCATTGAAACAATCAAAGTAAAAAACTGGAAAGTAGTATGAGTGAATATTTAAGTAGCGATGAAGAAAAAGAAAAACTCATTGAGTGGTGGAAAGAGAATGGTCGATTCATCGTAACGGGTGTTGCGCTAGGCTTAGTGGGCATATTTGCCTGGAGAGCTTGGACGAATCATTTGGATGCCCAAGCTGGTGAAGCTGCAGTAGTCTATGAAGAAATGGCTACGGCATTTAATAGTGAAGATGACGCTAAGGCAAATGAGTTATTAAGCAAAATTACAACAGACTATAAAAGCACTAGCTATGCGGCTCAAGCTTATTTGCTAAAAGCGCGTAATGATGTTGAGTCAAAAAACTTAACAGAAGCAATTAAGTCACTGCAATCGGCAATTGAAACCAGTAATGATGCTCAACTTACAGAACTTGCAAACCTTCGATTAGGCAAAGTGTATTTTGCTACTCAAGACTATGCTGCAGCATTAGCTAGTCTTAAAAAAGTAGATAAAGATTCTCATAAGGCTCTAGTTGAAGAACTTAAGGGCGACATACATTTTGCTCAAGGCAATATTCTTGAAGCAAAAGCTGCTTATGAAGCCGCAAGAGTTGCTATGCAAGAAAGTGCTATCGGTGACCCGAACCTATTACAAATGAAATTGTCTGACTTGGGTGATAAGTAATCATCTTCACAACAATAATATAAGTAAATAACCTCGTCAACGATTCCAGGAAAGCCAATGTTTAGATCTTCAAAAGCCACAATTAAATCTCCTATCAATAAAATTTCGCGTGGCTTCATTGTCCTTGCCTTATTCGCTCTATCGGGCTGTAGTATTTTTAATCAAGAAGCTGAAGACAGCCGTCTGCCAGCAGAGTTACAAGCTTTTGATAATGCATTAAGCGTGGAGACTGTATGGAAAACGTCAATTGGTGATGGGGCTGAAGGTTTGCGTTATAGCCTTCGTCCAAGTGTACAAGATGATGTTTTGTTCTTGGCTAGTTCAAATGGATCAGTTCGGGCATTAAATGCTTCTACGGGTGCAAATATCTGGACGGTCAACACTGGCATTGTTTTAAGTGCGGGGCCAAGTACAAGTACCAATAAAGTTATAGTAGCGGGTAATAATGGCGATGTTATAGCACTTGATACTAAGACCGGTTCTGAACTTTGGCGAGCCAAAGTAAGTGGAGAAGTAATTTCTTCTCCAGGCTTAGGAATTGAGCAGGTTGCTGTACGTACTGCAAACGGAACTATGCATGTCTTAAGTGCAAATACTGGTACGCAGTTATGGTACGACGAACAAGAAGTGCCTACTTTAAGTTTAAGAGGCTCATCAATGCCCTTAGTTACAAGTGGTGTTGTTATTACCGGTACAGATGCTGGCAAATTAATTTCATTTAATGCAGTTGATGGCGGAATTCTTTGGGAAAGATTATTAGGTTTGCCACGTGGTTCCACTGAACTTGAACGTCTAATTGATATTGATGGACCCATTGGTGTTAGCGATACAAACTTGTTCGCAGTGGGTTTTAATTCCCGCTTAGCTAAAATTGATGCTCGTAATGGCAGTGTTGTTTGGGGTAAATCAGTTTCAAGTTATACTGGCGTTGGTTTAGGCCTTAGTAACGTGTTTGTTTCTAATAGTGATGATCATTTAATTGCTTTTAGTCAAGAGTCTGGTTCTCAGGTATGGAAAAGTGAAGAGTATCAATATAGACAATTGACTACACCAACACCAACAGGCCAAGCGCTGGTAGTAGGTGATATGGAAGGTTTCGTGCATTTTATTTCTCCATCTGATGGCAAAACCATAGCACGTACTAAAATTAGTAAGGCAGCAATCAAACAGGCACCTCTTTACGCAAATGACATGCTTTATGTTATTGCTGATAATGGCCAATTACTTGCCTATAAGATTACAGGTTAATACGCTGTAAACGCCCTAAATGCTCTAAGTAGGATGAATCAAAATGCAAGGCCAATCAGGTGACTCCTTACTTCCCGTTATTGCTCTAGTCGGCAGACCAAATGTTGGTAAATCAACATTATTTAATTACCTAACCCGTACTCGTGATGCCTTAGTGGCAGACTTCCCTGGATTAACTCGCGACCGGCAATACGGCTATGGCAAAGTTGGGCCTGAGTCTTATATTGTGGTTGATACCGGTGGCCTAAGCGGTGATCCAGAAAGACTGGATGCGCTGATGGAAAAACAAGTTAAGTTTGCCATTGACGAAGCCGATCACGTCATCTTTCTTTTAGATGCTAGGGATGGTTTAACGGCCGCAGATGAAACCATTGCTCAACAACTACGTCGTATGGGCAAACCAATTACTGCAGTAATTAATAAAACCGAGGGCATTAATGCAGATCAAGCCTCGGTAGATTTTCATCAATTAGGTTTTGAAAATTTAGTACCTATTTCGGCTGCACACGGCCATCGAATTAATGCTTTGATGGATTATTTACTTGAAGAGTTAATCGAACAACGTCCACTTATTGAATCTGAGGAGATAGAGGAAGAAAGCTCAGAAGATGATGGTAGGTATTCCTTTACCGGTGAGCGAAAGCCAGAGCGAATTAAAGTAGCTGTAATTGGAAGACCTAATGTGGGTAAATCCACTCTTATTAATCGAATGATAGGTGAAGAGCGTTTAGTCGCTTTTGATATGCCTGGTACAACGCGAGATAGTATTTCAGTACCCTTTACTCGCGAAGAGCAAGATTACACTCTTATTGACACAGCAGGGGTAAGAAGGCGTTCTAGAGTCGATGAGGGCATTGAAAAATTTTCAATTATTAAAACGCTACAAGCTATCGATAAAGCGCATGTGGTAATCGGTGTGTTGGACGCTAGAGAAGCCATAACAGACCAAGATGCGACTTTAATGGGACTAGCAGTGCATAGGGGTCGCTCTATGGTCATTGCGATTAATAAGTGGGATCATCTCAGTTCAGATCAACGTCAAACCATTCAACGCCAACTTGATCTTAAATTAGAGTTTATGAATTTTGCAGATTTGCATTTCATTTCAGCATTGCATGGAACTGGAGTCGGCGACTTATTCGAATCGGTTCAGAACGCCTACACAGCAGCAATGAAAAATTTGCAAACTTCTGAGTTAACCGCTGTTTTGGAACAAGCTGTGCAGCAACATCAACCGCCATTAGTACGGGGTAGACGTGTTCGTTTACGTTATGTACACCAAGGTGGTAGGAACCCACAAGTATTAGTTATTCATGGCACTCAAGTTGAACGTTTACCAATGGATTACAAGCGTTATCTAATCAATACCTTCAGAAGAGCGTTTAAACTCAAAGGTACACCATTACGATTAGAATTAAAATCTTCTAAGAACCCATTTGCAGGCCGTAAAAATAAGCTGACTGATCGCCAAGTAAAAAAACGTCAGCGCTTACGTCAACACGTAAAAAAGAAAAAATAAAGCCTTTCTCTGCGACACAGTATCAGCTCATAAATTTTCACATACTCAGTCTGTTCTAGCGCTTGGGTTCGCGCTATACTGCATGTCCAATATTTAAACATTATTCGATTTGAACGACTTTCTAATCGATAGCGCTTGTCCGAATCACTGTTTTAAAATATTGATTTTATTATAATTTTTTACATGAAGAGTGTGATAAGGAGCAAGATATGGGCGGTTTATTAGAAATGATTCTCAAGTCACAAAATGGTGGCTTGGTTAAACAAATTGGCAAACAACATGGTTTAGAGCCTAGTCAGGCTTTTGATGCAATTCGTAATTTACTTCCAAGTATTACCAAAGGCATGAACCAAAACATTCAAAAAGATGGAGGTTTAGGTGGTCTTTTGGATGCTTTAAATAAAGGAACTCATCAAAAATACATCGATGACCCAACACAAATTACCAGTCCACAAGCGACAGAAGAAGGTAATAGCATTTTGGGACATATTCTAGGTAGCAAAGACCGCAGTCGAGAAGTGTGTCGACACGCTGCTGAAAAAACCGGTATTGACTTTGATATTCTTAAAAAAATTCTCCCTCAAGTTGCAGGTGCCAGTATGGGTGGTATGAGTAAACGAGTTAATACTCGCGAGGCTGGTGGTTTGTTAGATGCATTAACCAAAGCCGCAAGTCAAGGTGGTCAGGACAGTGATGTGTTAGGCAGTATTCTTGGTCAAGTTATGGGCGGTGGTCAAGCTGCTCCTCAAAAACGAGGTGGTTTACTTGGTGGCCTACTTGGAGGCTTATTCGGTGGAGGAAGAAAGCCTCAGGCGCAGCAAGCCCCTGACTTAGGTGGTCTGCTTGGCGGTCTATTAGGTGGAAAATCTGCTCAGCAATTACCCCCTCAAGTACAAAATCAAACTCGATCTATTTTAAGTAAAATGTTAGATCAAGATGGTGATGGAAACTCTTTAGACGATATTATGAATATGGCTAAAAAGTTTCTCTAAACCTCTTAGCTATTTATTTTTAAAAACCCTAAGCTTGTCTTAGGGTTTTTTGTATGTGGTTATGCGATGTTGTTGGTTATAATACAGCATCAATATTGAAAGGATTACCATGCCAGCAACTCAATACCTCAAACTTGATGCACCATTTCGTTTAAGAAAAGGTGGCAAGCTCAAAGAATTACAACTTGCTTATGAAACATGGGGTGAGTTAAATGCGGATAAAGATAACGCGATTTTATTATTTACCGGTCTGTCACCATCTGCACATGCTTCATCTTCACCTAAAAACCAAAGCCCTGGTTGGTGGGAAGGGATGTTGGGTTCTGAATATCCATTGGACTCGGATAAGTATTTTATTATCTGCGTGAATTCACTTGGCAGCTGTTATGGAACTACGGGTCCAGCTTCGATTAATCCGGAAACGAAGCGGCGCTATGCCTTAGACTTTCCAGTACTTACCTTAGAAGACATTGCTATTTCTACGAATGAAGTGGTGAAATTTTTTGGTATCAATAGTTTACACACTGTAATGGGATCTTCCATGGGAGGTATGTCAGCGCTTGCCTATTTGGTGCAATTTCCTAAAAAGGCTAGAAACTTTATAAGTATTTCCTCTGCCTTAAGAGCCGAACCCTATGCTATTGCCTTACGTTCTTTGCAACGTGAGTTGATACGTGCTGATAAGATCTGGGCAAATGGTGAATATGCTGATGATGAACAACCTGTATCGGGTATGCAACTCGCTAGAAAGCTTGGCATGATTACCTATCGTTCCGCTGCAGAGTGGCGTCAACGATTCGGTCGTGAACGTGCAAGTGAGCGAGAGGGTGGTGCTTTTGGAATTGAGTTTGATGTTGAGTCCTATTTAGAAGCTCATGCAAAAAAGTTTACGGGTCAATTTGATGCTAATTGTTATTTATATTTATCACGTGCTTTAGATCTTTTTGATGTGGCTGAGCATGGAGGCTCAGTTTCAGCGGCCCTTAAAAACGTCGAATTAGAAAAAGCATTAGTTATCGGAGTAAAAAGTGACTCTTTATTTCCTGTGCACCAACAAAAAGAAGTTGCTGATGCACTAGAACAAATTTGTAATTCAGTGCGTTTTGAATCATTGGATTCTATTCAAGGTCACGATTCATTTTTAGTCGATATGGATCGATTTAGACCGATCATGTGTGACTTTTTGTCTTCTTGTAAATCACCAAGCTGTGAGCAGAAGTAATGCAAGATACTATCGCACCATTTCATTTAGCTTTTGCTGTTAGGGATATTCAGGAGTCACGTGAGTTTTATACTCAATTGCTTAAATGTGAAGTTGGACGATTTTGTGATGATTGGATAGATCTTAATTTTTATGGGCATCAAATAGTTTGTCACTTAGATAAATCATTAGGAAAAAATGGCCGTATCAAACATTTAATTAATCCTGTAGACGAACATCCAGTTCCTATTCCGCATTTTGGAGTGGTCTTGAACATGTCACAATGGAAAGAACTTGCCGAGCATTTATCTGACAAAATTGAATTTGTGATTGAACCTTATATTCGTTTTCAAGGCGAGATTGGAGAACAAGCTACCATGTTCTTTTATGACCCTTCTGGTAATGCCATTGAAATAAAAGGCTTTAAGAATGTTTCTAGTGAGTTATTTGCAAATTAAACGTAAATACATTTTATTAAACAACCATAAAAAATAAATCAAAATGACTATAACTTTAGCTTCACCATTAACCTTACCTTGCGGTGTCGTCATACCGAATAGAATTTGTAAATCAGCCATGACAGAAGGTATTGCAGATTCTAATGACCATGCAACGGAAAAACATGTGAATCTTTATAAGTCTTGGTCAGAGGGTGGCGCTGGCTTACATATCTCAGGGAATATTATGGTTGATCATCGATATCTTGAGAGACCCGGAAATGTAGTGGTTCAAGATAAATCGGGTTTTGCACAATTACATCAATGGGCGGTTGCCGCAACACAAGCGGGTAATCAGTTTTGGGCACAAGTTTCTCATCCAGGAAGACAATGTGCACGTATATCCTCTGGTCAGCCTTTATCGCCCTCTGAAGTGCAGCTTAAGATGCTGGCTACTTTTGCCAAACCCAGAGCGATGACTGAAGATGATATTCAAGATGCAATTCAGCGATATATTAGTACGTCCCTAATTGTTAAAGAAGCCGGTTTTACGGGTGTACAAATTCACGCTGCTCACGGTTATTTAATTAGTCAATTTCTTTCTCCAGTGACAAACCAGCGTACTGATCACTGGGGTGGCTCCTTGGAAAATCGAGCACGTTTTTTACTAAGGATTGTTAAGCAAGCGCGTGCAGCCTTAGGTGAAAGTTTCCCTATAGGCGTAAAATTAAATTCAGCTGATTTCCAAAAGGGCGGGTTTACCTTAAGTGAAAGTGCCCAAGTTGCAAAATGGTTAAGCGATGAAAAAATTGATTTGTTGGAAATTTCAGGTGGTACCTATGAGCAAATTAAGCTTCTAGGTCATACAGGTGAAGAATCAGAAATCGAAAATCCTGAACTGGATAAAAACGTAAGAGAAAGCACTAAGCAGAGAGAAGCCTACTTTTTGCAATACGCACAAACGATACAAAACGCAATCACTATACCTTTGATGGTCACAGGTGGGTTTCGATCGCGTGATGTTATGCAAGAGGCTCTAGCTAATAAAGAATTGGATATGATAGGTATAGCACGTCCTCTTTGCATTGATCCCAATGTTCCCAAAAAACTCATCAGTGGAGAAATGACTACTGCTCAACAGCATGCTCCCAAGCTTTGGTCAGGGGCTTTTGGTCCGGCAAGTAAAAACAAAATATTTCGCATGGTAAATATATTCGGAGATGTGGCTTGGTATTATCATCAAATACTCAAGTTATCTGAAAATAAAGCGCTCAATCCTAAGATTGGATTGTTAAGAGGCTTTTTTTCACATTTTTACCGAGAGTATAAGATAGGGCTTACTCGTAAATGGGTGCAAAGAAATAGAAGATAAATAGTGTTTGGCATAACTTTTAGACGCAGATGCCTATAAGGTTTTAGCTAATTCTCAGAAATTTGTCGCTTCAAAAATTAGTCTCTAAATTATGTATTCGAGTATATTTTTTTTATTTATATCAGTTATTTAATTGAGTTGCTTGAGCAGAGTAATTCATTTTTTTGAGCCTATTTCGAGCTGTGTATTTAACATAATATTAGACATTGCCAAGATCGCTTGTTATATTTTGTTTGTTGATTTGACGCATGGTAGCGTTTGTTCATTATGGAATTAATGACAAAGATACATAGTTTTTAGACCTAATTTCCTATCAGAATCCTTGCGTTATTACGCGTTCTTTTCAACATAAATACTACCGCTAATTCAAAGTGACTACTTTGTAATTAATGGTGGAAGTTGATTAGCAAATAAAGGAATACTTACTATGTCTAGGAAATGTCCAGTTCAACACCACGGTATGTCAAAAGCAAAAGGGTGTTCGCATGCCCGTTTAGGCAATTTTGGCAAACTTTTCCCAAAACTAAATCCACTTAAAGTAACAAAAGAACAAGCCCGTTTATTAGGTGGAGTAAATTCTGCAATGCATGATGTAGACGCAAGTGGCCCAGATAGTAATGTGCCAGCTGGGTATACATTTTTTGCACAATTTATAGATCACGATTTGACCTTAGATACAACAAGCGATTTGAATGGCTCGCCTTTATCGCCAGCCGAAATCTCTAAACTACCAAACTTACGTTCGCCCACACTAGACCTTGATTGTGTATATGGTTTTGGTCCTGAGGCTAACCCACATCTTTATCATGGTGGAACAGCTCCGGGGAGGTTGCGCGTTGGTAATAGTGCAAACCCAAACGATTTAGCGCGTAGTGAATTTGGTACGGCATTAATCGGAGATCCACGCAATGATGAAAATATTTTTGTTTCACAAATGCAGTTATTGTTTATTCGTTTCCATAACAAAATTTATGACAGCGTTGTTGCGAAATATCCTGCGGGTGAACGTTTTGAAGAAGCTCAAAAAATTACTCGACACCATTATCAATATTTGGTGATACATGATTTTCTAAAGCGTATTTGCGATAAGGATATTTTTGATTTTGCAATTAAAAAAGCCAATACACATAAATACCCTCTGGTATTGAAACAGGATAAACATGGTAAATTACCAATGCCGGTTGAGTTCAGTGTAGCAGCTTATCGATTTGGTCATGTGACTGTTAGGAATACATACGCTGCTAATGGTGAGTTTACTGAGGTTGACTTATTTGATGAGCGCTTTGGTACTGAGGGTTTTTCTTCACTACCACAGGAATTGGTCGTAGATTGGCGCTTTTTACTTGAGGTTGATGAGTGTATCCCACCATTGATGACAAAAGCTTTTAATTTACTCTTTGCTGATGAATTGATACGAATGCCTGATCCGATTGTTGGAAGGCGTACTAATCAAGATGAGCGTTCTCTTGCATTTAGAAATTTGTTGCGTGGAAATGCTATGGCCTTACCCTGTGGCCAAGAAGTTGCTAAAGCACTGAAAAAAGCTGGCTATCCGATTTCTCTTGGTTTTAGTAAGTTGAAGCTTAATGAGGTTATACCAAATGATCCGCTAACTAATGGCTTTGTTGATGAAACACCATTGTTTTATTTCTTAATGCGCGAAGCCGAGACCTTAGGTAAAGGTAACAAGCTTGGTCCTGTTGCTTCTGCAATTATTTTGGAAGTCATACTCGGTTCCTTAGTATTGTGTGGAACGAGTTTCTTAGCAGAAAAAGGTTTTAAACCATTGGCGTGTGTGCGTGGCAAAGGAAGGTCAAAATTTGATTTGGCAGATGTTGTTCGTTTTGTAGCATGATTTAATTAACTTAAATCAATAAAAGCCATAGTTATGAAACTATGGCTTTTTTTAATCTGCGAGTTTTATGAGTGTAAGCTCATTACCCCAAACGCAGCCACTATCAATGCAATGTATATTGTCTTTTTTAAAATGCCCTAGTGCTGCCCAGTGACCAAAAACGATTTTGGTATCAGAAAGTTTTCTATTTGGATAGTCAAACCAAGCTAGAAGAGTGCGAGGTTTACGACGTGGTTGCCCTTTAAATTTCAAATCCAATCGGGCAGTTTTACTGATATAACGCATGCGTGTGAAAGCATTCGTAATAAAACGTAAACGTTCGTCGCCTTCTAAGTTTTCATTCCATAAATTTGGTTGATTGCCATACATAGAGGCAAAGTATTTCTGACGTTTTTTTTCTTTTGATAATGCATATTCAACTTCTTGGGCACATTTAAACGCTTTTTTTAGAGACCACAGCGGATATACGCCAGCATGGCATAATATAGTATCTTGCATTAAGTCATAGTGCATCAATGGTTGATGAATTAGCCACTCGAGTAAATCTATTTTATCTTTAGCGCCTAATATTTTTTGAAAGTCTTCACTAACTCCGAAATTTCTTCTATGTTCTTTATTATGAGCAAGTGCTAACAAATGTAAATCATGGTTACCGAGAACAGTAATAATCGAATCACGAATAGAGAAGAGATAACGTAATGTTTTTAAAGACTTTGGTCCGCGTGCAACTAAATCGCCAGTTAAGTAGAGTTTATCCTTATTTGGGTTAAACTCACACTCATCTAGTTTTTCTCGCAAGTCATCAAAACAACCTTGTACATCCCCAACTGCATAAATAGCCATACAATATAAACCTACTTAATTGACTAAGCCGGGTACAGAAAGGGTAAAGATAGGAATAGTTACTTTGAATTTATCACCATCTTCAGTGCGCATTCCATAGTGTCCTTGCATGCAACCTAGTGGGGTTTTTAAGATAGCGCCACTACTGTAGTGGTAACTCTCACCTGCTAATATATGAGGTTGCTCACCAATAACGCCCTTACCTTTAACCTCATTTACAATACCATTGGCATCCGTTATAACCCATTTTCTATTAAGTAATTGAACCGTTTCATCTGAGTGATTATGAATGCTGATGTGATAAGCGAAGGCAAACAAGGATTCTTCAGGATTAGATTGCTCCCCTAAGAAATTTGATGTTACTTCAACAAGGATGTTTAAGTTTGACATGATTGGTTTTGAGTTTGTTTATGGTAGACATAGTTAGCTGCTTTAATGAAATCTTCAACACTTAAGTTTTCGGCACGAGCTTTGGAATCTAACTCTAGATTTGAAAAGTCGTCTTGGTCTAAAAAATTACGCATACTATTACGAATTGTTTTACGTCTCTGTCCAAAGGCTTCCCTGACCAAGTTTGCAAAAATGATAGAATCTTTTAATTTATGTTTTTCATTCAGTGGAATCAATTTTACAATAGCTGAGTCAACTTTGGGAGGAGGGTTGAATGCACTTGGTGGAACTTCAAATAGATTTTCTGCTTGGCAGTGTGCTTGTACCATAACAGACAAGCGACCATAAGTTTTTGAATTAGGCATAGCACACATGCGCACTACTACTTCTTTTTGAAGCATAAAGACCATATCTCTAATTCTTTGCTGGTATTTGAGCAAATGAAAAATTAGTGGGGTTGAAATATTGTACGGAAGATTGCCAATAACACGGATCTTACTAGCCGATTTTAATAACTCTAGAAAGTCAGTTTTTAAAGCATCCGCTTCTTGAATTGAGAAATTCTCAATGCCAATTGTGCTTTGCGTTAAGCTTTGTATAGCATCTCTATCTATTTCCAATGCTAGGTAACGGTTGAAGGCATAGTTGTTTAGCAATGGAATTGTCATTGCACCTAGACCTGGCCCAATTTCAATAATATTGTCATCCGCTTTTATATTAACTGCCGCGACTATGCGTTGAATAATAGCCTGGTCGGTTAAAAAATGTTGACCAAAACGCTTGCGAATAGGATGAGCCATGCTGTAGTTTCTTATAAACGGATTCGTAATTAAAAACTTAGGTTAGCACGTTTTTCATACTTTTAATGGCTTCATCTAAAGCTGAGCCCATTGTGGATTCAAATTCTATTTCTTGATTTTCTTTTTTACGAAAATTAGTGGAATTTGTCTCGGTGTTTTTTTCGAGAGGTAAAGCGCGTTCCATTACGTTTTGTTGCTCTTCAAGACTGAGATCAAACATTTTTTGAATATCATCATCACTTAGATTAATGCCTGAGTCACCTTCTTCATTCGATACGGTTTGTGCTTTTTTACGTTTTTTTAGACGTTGTTTGCGTGACTGATAGACATGAGCCATCTCTATGGCATTTTCGACCGCTGCAATCATACTGCCAGGATCGATGCGACCTGTTCCTGCTAAGTCTAGAGCCGTTCCATGATCAACAGAAGTACGAATAATTGGTAAACCGAGTGTGATATTGGTGCCACGACCAAAGCTAGCGTATTTGAGTACAGGTAAACCTTGATCGTGATACATGCAAAGGACAGCATCCACTTGATCAAGGATTTTAGGGGTAAATGCCGTGTCTGCAGGAAGAGGGCCAAGAATATCAAGGCCTGATTCTCTTGCTAAATGCAGACTAGGTTCAATAACTTCAATCTCTGTTCTTCCTAAATGCCCTTGTTCACCAGCGTGAGGATTGAGTCCACATACTGCAATAACCGGTGATTTAATTCCAAAACGCAACTTTAAATCATTATATAAAATTTCAAGAACTTTTAAGATATTTTCTTGAGTGATAGCAGCGGGAACTTTTTCTAAGGGTAAATGGGTCGTTACTAAGGCAACACGCATTGCATCACAAGCAAGCATCATGACTGGTTTTTCAGCCATTGTTTTTTGCGCTAGGTATTCGGTATGGCCAGTAAAAGCATGACCAGCTTCATTAATAATGCCTTTATGTAATGGAGCCGTTACCATAGCGTGGTATTTTTTACTCATGCAAGACTGTACGGCAATATCTAATTGCTCCAATACCATAGGAACATTAGTAACATCTAGGCGTCCTGCTACGACAGGTAATTTGGTGGGTACACTAATCAAATTCAGATCATTCAGGACATCTTGTAAACCCAGCTGTTCGGCTCGTTGTCCAAAGACAACTGAGTCACCCAATATACTTATTCGTGCAGGGAGTTTTGCTTTTAAAAGATGTAAGCAAACATCTGGTCCAATACCTGATGGTTCACCAGAAGTGATTATTATTTTAGGGATGAAACTGCTCATATGCATAGGTTAACAGTGCTGGGTCTTTAATTATACATAAAGTGTATGAAAGATTGATTCACTGTAAGTTTTTACCTAGGATAAGTGTTTCGTAGTACTTACTAGTTAGAGACGGTACTCTACATAAGCTTCATCACGTAAACGCTGCATCCAAAGAATGGATTCTTGCTCGAATTTTTGTTCACTGATAGCGGAACGGGCACGATTACGTAGTACTTCTTCAGCCATATCGTATTCACGCGTATCGGTAACTTGAACTATATGCCAGCCGAATTGAGATTTAAAGGGTTCTGAAACTTCACCAATAGGAGAGTCTTTGATTACGGCCGCAAAATTTACATCAAATACATCCGGTACCGACCAGCCTAATTCACCGCCTTTAGTCGCTGAACCCGGGTCTTCAGAATTAAGTCTTGCTGCTTCAGAAAAATCTTCACCAGCAATTATTTTTTCTCTTATTGCTGAGAGTTTTTCTTTGTTTTCAGCATCAGAACTTAAGTCAGAGTCACGAATTAAAATATGACGAGCAGAATACTGGGTAACAATCTGGGCGGGTAGTTCATTTCCACGTATATCGTCAAGAAGCATAATGTGGAAGCCACTGGCACTACGAATAATTTCGGTTATGTCAGACTTTTCCATTGTACGAACACGATCAGAGAAAATGCTAGGCATTTGAGCTAAACTTCTCCAGCCTAAATCGCCACCCTCAAGAGATTTGGTGCCATTAGAATATGCAATAGCAAGTTTAGAAAAATCTTCGCCAGCGAGAATTCTTTCACGAACTTTTTCAGCTTGTTCTTTTTTTAGAGTAATGAGTTCTTGAGTCGCATTTTGCTCTACTGCAATTAATATTTGCTTAATACGAAATTCTTTATCATTGCTGCCGCTATTTATTAGGCGATCAATTTCTGATTCAGATACACGAATATCTCCGCCTAACTCACGCTGACTTAATTGTTGAATAGTGAGTTGTTCTCTAATCTCTTCACGGAAACTTGCATAATCCACTCCATCAGCTTCTAGAGCTGCAGGCAAGTCGTTAATACTGGTGCCATTGCGATTGGCAATATTTGCCAGCGCTTGGTTAACCATTTGATCAGGTATGCGTAGTCCTGCTTGGCGAGCACGTTGGCTCTGAATTTTTTTAACAATAAGTTGTTCTAAAACTTGTTGTGCAATCTGAATACGAGGTGGCAATTGCTGCTGTTGTGATTGTAGGCGACCTATTACCAGACGCATTTCTGATTCAAATTCGCTTTGTAGAATAATGTCATTATTGACTACAGCCACAATTCTATCGAGCAACTCAGCCTTTGCTGATTGAGACGCAATAATAGTGATAAGAAGAAGTGTGAGGATTTTAGTGAATTTCATAATGCTGTCTTTTTGCTTTATTGGTGGTTTTTAGTGCGAAGGCATTCAAAATAGTGAATTAGACATATTCTAAGTTTATTGGTCTAAATTGAAGATATTTTGTTGTAATAATTTATCCGCTCGTGCTCCGACACTGGATAAGCCTTTGAGTTCCAATTGTATCAGGAAAGCGTTATCTGAGTTACCCTCGCGGTCTGAAATATAGCGACGAGAAATGGTACGGATACTCCAACAACAGGTGTCATATTCTAATCCCCAGTATCGATCTAGGGTGACGCTGTTTAAGCGATCATAATTCAAGCGTCCAACTAGGTTTATACGATCATTTATCGGGTATTTTAGAGCAATATCAGTCTGGTCTAGGCTGCCACGTACCGATCTATAGCCCATGTTCAAGAGTGTGCGTTCATTGGGCGTGTAGCTGAATGCAAAATTACGTTTTGCATGTTGATTGCTCTCGCTGTTCCAACTCAGGCCACTTTGTAGTGACCATTTATCGTTTATGCGCCAAAATCCTTCACCAACGAGTAAGGAGGAAGCCTGTTCATCAATCTGGGTGCCGCTGAGGCTTACTTTGCGGTCATTTAGATAGTATATCTGTCCTAGGTCAAAACGTAGACTCTGACCGCTCTCATTGCCTAGTAAACGAGAACTCAGGCCTAGGGCAACTTGATGGGTATCACCGATTCTGTCTAATCCACTAAAGCGCCAAGGGCTAAAAAGCTGATTTTGTGTTAAATCTGGCAAGGCCGTATCAAATATCGGCAAGTCACTTTGGTCACGGAAAGGAATATATGTATATTGAACACGAGGCTCTAAAGTTTGCGGCAATACTCCGCCAGCCACATCTCGTTCTAAAAATAAACGGGCATCAACATTAAAAATAGGTAAGGACCGACTCGGACTTTTATCATCAATTTGAGCATTATTTTCTAGTGAGTATTGCGTGAGATTTAAACCAGCGCTACTGGTAACACTAAGGGCATTATTAGACCATCTATGCTCGAGTTGAGGGTAAGCGCTTGCTCTTAAACCTTGAGTCCCCGCTCTGCGTCTGAAATAAGCTAGCTCAGTTTCAAGATTTAGACTGAGTCCATTTATGCCTAAATTAGACCAGGATGCATTACTGCTTATTTGCGGGAGGCGTTGATAGGGTTCTTGAAAATTGTTAATACTAGGGCTTAAAACTTGGTAATCCTGAATTAAGGCTTGAGTAGTCCAGCGCTGCCCATAATAATTAATGGCTATTTCACGGTTTAAATTGGTAATAGCCGTATTGGTTAAACTGCCCCCAAAATCAATAAAGTAGTCTTCATCGGATACATCACTGATATCAATATCAATATCCCAGTTCTCTCCAAACTCCAAACGATTGTTTAGGTTTAAATACGTACGAGTCTCATCTCTTTTGGAATCGTTGAATAATACATCGTAATTTACACGGCTATTGGAAAAGGAGGAAAGATGGCGAAACTCATTTTGAAACTGAATCCCTCTATCGGTTAAAAATAAAGGGGTAGCAGTTAAGTCCATATTACTGCGTATATTCCAATAGTAGGGTAAAGAAATTTCTAAACCACTTTTATCTGAGGTGGAAATATTCGGAATCAAAAAGCCTGATTTTCTCTGATTGTTTAAGGGAAAGGTAAAGTAAGGCAAATATAAAATTGGCACATTGGCAAATTCTAAACGCATATTTTGTGCGTAGCCACGGGATTGTTCTTGGTCTAATACTATGCTGGGAGCAACCAGTTGCCATCCAGTATGGTTTTTAGGACAACTACTGAAAATAACATTATTAAGTGACTGTTGACCATTTTCAGAGAAATTAAGCTCATCCGCTGATCCTCGGGTGCCATCAGTGAAAGTAAACTCTGCATTTTTGAAATTTGCAGTACGTTCTAATAAATCGAAGTCAGCAGTTAGCCCAGTAATTTCACCTTGTGCACTCGCTAGGCTTACTTCATTGGGGGTGGTAAAAATACCCTGGTCAGCATCGTACTCAGCAATATCTGTTCTAATTATTTGTCCGCGATATTCAAGTTCGACATCCGTTTTCAAGCTAAATTTATTCTTTGTGCCATCCACTTCCTTAGCGTAAATTGAAATTTTGTCGGATTCTGCATCAGTTTGCTCTATAGCTTGTGTGCTCAAGATAGGAACAGGACATTCTGAAGCTAGCGAATTGCTTAGGCTCAAAAGAGAAAGAACTGAAAATAGAAAAGGCTTTAACATTTAATAAGGGTGTCTAATTTTTTTTTGGTAGTTGTTTAATAGATATGCCAATTAATTTATAAATTTGCTGACTAAAATCAGTAAATAAAAGCATATAATACCTTTTTATAGCTTAGGGTTATACTCTTGTTTTGCACGCATTTTAAGCGGAACGGTTTTGTGCCTATAATCAATTTATCTAAGATACATTTAATGTGAAAGAAACTATTAATAGCAACACAACAACAGTAGCAGATGCGCGACTAGATTCTCTTAAACAGTGGTTACTAGATTGTGGATATACTGATTTTTTAATAGAGACGGCTTCACAAGATGCCAGTTTTCGTCGCTATTTTCGTATGACTCTAAAAGATGGACAAAGTTTAGTGCTCATGGATGCGCCGCCACTAAATGAGTCCTTAAGTCCATTCATAGAAATTGCTATTGACTGGTCATCGTCTGAAATTGCGGTTCCCAAGCTTTATGAATATTCTCGTGAACAAGGTTTTTTAATTTTAGAGGATTTTGGTAACGTAACCTTTCTTAATGAACTGTCACATGACAATATTGAATCTAAGTATTGCCTTGCCATAGATGAGCTGATTAGAATTCAAAAACACTCGACTGAATTTGTATTACCTCAATACACAAGCGAATTGCTATTATTTGAAATGAGTTTGTTTATTGATTGGTTTGTTGTGAAACATTGTGGGTATCCAATTTCTAACAGTGAAAGACAGCGCTTAGAAAATTGTTTCCAAGAATTAATGCATTCAGCGCTTGGGCAAAAACAAGTTACAGTGCATAGAGATTACCACTCTAGAAATTTGATGCTCGTTTCTGATAAAAAAATAGGAGTTATTGATTTTCAAGACGCCGTACGCGGTCCGGTTACCTATGATTTAGTTTCCTTATTAAAAGACTGTTATTACAAACTAAGTGATTCCCAAAGAAGGTTTTTATTGGATTATTATTTGCAGCAAGCAGTTAAGCAAAAGCTTATTAATGAAAAGCACCTTGATAATTTTCATGATTGTTTTGATTTAATGGGAGTGCAAAGACATTTAAAGGCGATTGGAATTTTTTGTCGTTTGTATCACAGGGATGGAAAAGAAAATTATTTGGCCGATATTCCACTAACGGCAAGTTATATTATCGAATTGGGTAATCGCTATCCGCAATTGGGTCCAGTACTTGAGTTATTAGACAAGTGTTTGACACTAATGACGAGTAAGCACTAATGCGAGCTATGATTTTGGCTGCAGGGCGAGGATCACGCCTAGGCCCACTCACTAATGATACCCCCAAGCCATTAATTAAAGTTGCTGGTAAAACCTTAATTGAGCATCAAATTTTGGCAATAAAAAAAGCGGGTATAGATGAAATTGTAATAAATACCGGCTGGTTGGGACAAAACATACTGGACTATCTAGGCAATGGTAGTCGCTATGATGTCCAGCTTGAATATTCAATTGAGCCAAGTGAGGGCTTAGAAACAGGTGGTGGTATTTATCAGGCGCTTACCTTACTTGGTTCCAATCCTTTCTTGTTATGCAATGCTGATATTTACCATACTATTGATTTGCAAAAATTTATCGAGTTTGGTTCTCAAAACTTGAATACAGCATTCGCACAATTACTTTTAGTTGATAAGCCTAGCTATGCTCAGTCAGGTGATTTTGAATTAGAGAATGATTTAGTATTTCTAAAAGGTGAGACTGCAAATCAAACCTATACCTACAGTGGGATAGGAATTTATAGCCAAGCTTTATTTGAAAATTCAAAAGCAGGCTTTTATTCAGTTGTGCCTTTATTAAAAAAAGCCATTACTCAAAAAAGAGTTAATGGCTTTTACAGTGCAGCACCTTGGTTTGATGCTGGAACTCAAGAAAGACTAGCTGTTATTGAAGAGTTTATTCGGGATTAGTAACCGTTTGCTGCCCACCTTTAAGTTTTTTGGGTATGCTTTCTCTGCTGGCTTTAGGTACATTTAATTTACTCTCATCAAATGGGTGCCATTCGTATTTGTCACCTAGTACTGGTGTATAGACTAAGTCACCTGATTTTCTCCAAGCGTCTAAAACCACACCTGCGTAAAAATCTTGACCAATAGCCGTAACTACTGGAGAACTATGCTCAAGCGGGTAGCTTTTTCCTTCATTGGCTATACCCCAATGGAATTGCATAGTCTTATAATTTTTTTCACGCAGCATAGTCAAAATATCATAACAAAAATGAATGCATAAACCGCGAGGTCTATAACCATAATTAACCAGTACATTATGCCAAACCGGTGGCCAGGTTAATTCAAATTCATCCGCTAAAGACAATGCTCGATAGACTGTTGAGTTTGCTAAATCGCGTGCTTCGACAGGATCAATGCTGCCATCCAATTGCATGACCATTTGAAAAAGTTCATCAGTTTTTTGGCGATATTTTTCAGAGGTGTCTTCTAGGTTTATTCCAATTAGCTGACCTTGTTCATTGGTTTCAACTTTATTTTGATTGACCGGTACGCAAGCAAAGCTGAGTGCGAGAATTATACTTAGTA
Source organism: uncultured Gammaproteobacteria bacterium (assembly GCA_938039225.1). Classification (GTDB taxonomy): domain Bacteria; phylum Pseudomonadota; class Gammaproteobacteria; order Steroidobacterales; family JABDMI01; genus JABDMI01. The sequence continues at coordinate 1,768 of CALHVH010000222.1, read as the reverse complement.
GGCTTAGACGATAAATTTTTAACATAGTTGTATATCTTATTTGTATTTATGTTTATACGTTTCATTACGTAATAACAAAGAACGGATTAAGAGTTAATTTATTGCAAATTTCTTTCTGCTCATAAAAAAACAGCCCCGCAATTGCGAGGCTGTAATTTTAAACGTTTTGTTTAAACAACGCTATTAGTCTAGCTCAATACCTAACTCTTGGATTACACGAAGTGTAATGTACTTGTCGTTAGTTAAAGGAAGACCTTTTTTGCGTGAATAACATTGGTTAACACCACGATACGTACAAGGACCGATTTGGCCATCGATACGACATTCGTAACAACCTACCGCTTTAAGTGCAGTTTGTAACTTACGGATGTTAGCGTTAGTCATGTTCACATCACAAAGAACTGGACGCCATTCTGAACGATCATCAGTAACTTTAACGTTACGAGTAACAGTTTGGAATTCAGCTGGGATTGCGATAGTACGTGTAGATGCAGGTGTATCAACAACTTGCTTGCTTACAGTTTTGTAAACAGCAGGAACTGTTTCTTCACGGAAGCTAGCAGGAGTTTTAACAACACGACGAGATACTGACTTGTACTCTGCAGGGATAGTGATAGTGCGTGAAGACGCAGGAGTATCAATAACTTGCTTAGTTACAGTTTTGTATACCGCAGGGATAGCTACTTGACGGCTAGACGCAGGAGTTTTAACAACTGTTGTATCAACATTTGCATACTCAGCAGGAATAGTAATTGTACGTGAAGAAGCAGGAGTATCTACAACTTGCTTAGTTACAGTTTTGTAAACCGCTGGTATTGGAATCTCACGAGTAGTAGCAGGAGTTTTAACAACTGTTGTATCAACGTTAGCGTACTCAGCAGGAATCGCAATACGACGCTCTGAAGCAGGCTTAACTAATACTTGCTTAGTTACTGTTGTATATTCAGCTGGAACTGGAATCTCACGAGTAGACTCTGGAGTACTAAGCTTAGTTGTATCAACGTTTGCATATTCAGCAGGAATCTCAATAGTACGTGAAGAAGCAGGAGTTACTAAAACTTGACGAGTAACAGTACGGTATTCAGCAGGAATTTCTACTAAACACATTACTTCACCAGTAGAGTTTGTTTTAGTTTCAACAACTTTACCACCGAAACGCTCTACGAAGTCACCAACGCGAACGTTTGAGCTAGCTACACCTGATGCAGAACCTGCATTAGCGCTAACACCAGTAGAACGTTTCCACTCTGTACGAGCTTCACGAACTAAACGTTGCTCAGTTTCAGTTTTGTATACAGCTGGAACTGTTTCAATACGAGTTGAAGCAGCACGAACTTGAATACGCTCTGAACCTGGACCATATACTGCAGGAATTACTTCAGTACGTGTAGATGCTGGTTGAACTAATACTTGCTCAGTTACAGTTTTGTAAGTAGCAGGGATTGTTTCAATACGAGTAGACTCAGCACGAACTAAAACACGCTCAGAACCAGTACCGTATACCGCAGGAATGATTTCAGTACGTGAGCTAGCAGGTTGAACTAAAACTCGCTCTGTTACAGTTTTGTAAGTAGCAGGAATTTGCTCAATACGTGTAGACGCTTCACGAGCTACAACTTGATCAGATTCAGAACCATATACTGCAGGAATTGGAATACGTTTTGTGAACGCAGGTTGTACCAATACTTGCTCAGTTACAGTTTTGTAAGTAGCTGGAATAGTTTCGATGCGTGAAGACGCTTCGCGACTAACTACTTGCTCTGACTCA
>CALHVH010000221.1 GCA_938039225.1 uncultured Gammaproteobacteria bacterium | reverse complement strand
TGTGAATCTTCCACCATTAATGTCAACAAAACTTCCAATTTTTGGTGGAGTAAATTGAGCGACAGCCAGTTCTAAGTCAAAATCAAAATCACTTTTTTGCGGAACAGGTGGAGTCGTATCATCAGCATCGGTAAAAGCCGCGTTTTGAATCATCTTAATATCAAAATGACCTTTCGCTATGTAACCTTGCTGAGGTATACCCATTGCTTTGAAAGCAGCTTCTTCTTTATCTAAAGCCTGTTGTTCTTCAGCAGTTAATGTAACTGACGTATCAGTATTGGATTTTCCAGGTTCATAATATCCAACGGCGGTTAACCCATTGTCTACTTGTAGCGGGAACATGCCTAACTGTTCAGTATCTAAAAAATCCTTTAAGAATTCTGGAAGTGCTTCGGCATTTTCAAACACCTCAGGCTCAGTTCCACCATCACGACCAAAGAACACCACGTTTCCTAAAGTGAAACCACCAAGCAGAGTCTCTTTTACTTCCGGGATATAGGAGGCTAAATCTAAGTTTTCATGCATGAACATAACGAGTGGGGCCGAAACCTCTTCACCAGTGTAACGTGCCACACGCATTTTATTGCCATCTAACTGAGCGGTTCCCATGAGCAAGTTTTCACTAATCAGAACCTCTGTCAGTTCGACATTACCTACTAAAGGAATTTCTTCACCGGTAATATCAGCCAGGCTTAAACCCGTTTGTAAAAGCAGAGTGGGGTTTACTTGAGTTAAATCTTTGTTAAGCTCTAAATCAATAGCTAATCTGACTCGGCGATCTGAACGAGCCTTTGAAGATAATTGACCCGTACCGACTAAGCTGAAATTGGTATTCTGTACCTCAGCATCTTCGGGAAGCACTGTTCCTGGAGGTAGAAAATTACCCGAAAATTTTAAATCATTGAGTTTTAAATTTGGAAACTCTACTGATGTATTGGCGGCATCTTTTGCTAACTCACCATCAAAGGCTAAGGACTGAGTTCTAACATCAAATCGAGTGTAAACATCTTTGAAATTTAATACCTTAGACGTATTAGCAATCGGCATAGAGTAATTCAGCCACATCGCAACCGTTGGGTTATCACTTATGTTAATGACCCAATCTGCTTTAGAAATTGTGGCTGGTCCTAGACGCTTACCAATTAAGTTATTGGCTTGTGCAAAAATATCAATACCTGTTCCTAAACTATCACCATAGCTATCACGTAACTTCTCAATAGTACGTACATTAGTTGGATAAAACGGTATTGCTGGAGTGCTACGATAAGTAACATTGTTAAAAATGGATGAATCAATAGAGGCTTCTACATTTACTATAGTTGAACCTAATTGCATAATTTTTGAAACGTCTTTACCATCTGGAAAGTCATTAAGATCAGTTTGTGCAATAAGCTCTAAGTTTGAATACGGCTCATAATTTTTAATATCATTATTTGCAAAGAGTTTACTCAACTCATTACCTGCTAATGCACTTGCCGGCAACTCTTTATTAGTGTTAGGGCTAAAAATAAAAACAGCGTTTTTGAAATTGCCAATCTCTTGTAATGCTGTGCCCTCAATATCTGGAATATAATCGATAAACGAAAAGGCCGAATGGCCTATAGCAAGATTAGGGGTGTCTGATCCGACAGGAGTATACATAGCCACTTTGGTTTCTAAACCATTGAGCTGAGTTCTGCCAATGACCACACCCGCGACTGTTCTGAGTTCTTCGAATGGGACATCGACAAGCGTTTCAGGAAGGGGGAAATCTGCACCTAAAATTTCGCCTAAAGTAGACAAGTTCGAATTTTCAGGAGTACTATTATTAACAGTACTATATGAACCAGTACCTGCAGGGACAATACTATTACTTAAAGCCCATGAGAGTGAGTTAACACCATAAACACGATCGTCTTGTCCTGCAGTAACAACGCTTAAACGGCCAGCGATTTTTTCCCATTCTCCATTAAGTGGATTACGCCGTTGTATTTCTCCTCCACCTAAAGCAGGTAATTGTTCTTGCTCAACCAAATATACTGATCCACGAGCACCAACGCCCACATCAATAGCCCAAGGAGCATCGCTGATTTCTTGCCATTGGCTATCATAAAAAAATAATTTATTCTCCGTATCTAATGCCCATACGTTACCGTTGGCATCAACATCTAAACGAGTAACTTCACCTTCGACACGAGTCCAAATTAATTCTTCTTTTGAATTAAAGTTAGCTTTTAACAAGCTTGCATCATCATTATCATTTAGAACGGCATCAGCCAACCAAATCACACCACCACCTAAACCAACATCGCTTGCGTTAATATTTAATGCAAGCCAAGTTTTTGAATTTTGATTAGCGATAGCATAAACATCACCATCACGTGTAATTGCAACAGCACGACCATCAACCGATGCGTCTATTCGTATAAAGTCTGAACGCTGACCCCATACCTGCCAGTTACCCAGAGTTCTGTCCCATTTATATGCTTTACCATCATTAGCAATTATCCAAGGATGATTATCATGTGACATTCCGGCATCTATTCCAAGCAAACCAGGAACTTGTTCCCAATTCGGTCCTAAATCTGCAGTTTGAGCTTTTACACTATTCAGACTTATTAAAATCATTAAAAATAAACTTAACTTAAGTAAGTCTTTAACAAGAGTGTAATTTTTTAAACGTTTACTATGCATTCTATTTGTCTTAGTTTTATATTTTTTACAGCATTAAACAGCTATAGATTAACTGTTGACTATTGTTTGAGGCGCCGAACATCCTATTCGGCATTTTTTACGCTCCATCCCTTTGACTGTTAACGACTACCGTTGATTTCTTCGCGATCTATTTCTGTCTTGAGGAACACTTCTTGGTTGACGTGGTGTCGCACGCGGCAGATTAGTCGGCTCATTATCAGCATTACTGTCACCATTATTGTCTTCATGATCTATTTCGGGTCTAGATTGCTCTGGTTCAGTTTGATTATTTTCTTGATCTAATTCATCAACTAGCGATTCATTCGGACTTGTAAGATCCAAATTTTGCAAAGGTTGATTCACACTAGGTAAATTATTTAAATTACCATTTGGAAGGTTCTCTCGACTTAACTCTTGTATCAATTGATTCTCAATCAACTGATTACGAATTAGTTGTTCACGTCGCAATCGGTTCCTTTGAATCTCTTCTGCCTCTAAGGAATCAGCGCTTAAGCCATTTACACCGAGATTATCTGCGTCTCCTGAATTAGGCTGACCTAGTTGGATTACTCGACGCCCAGGGCTACTTAAATTTCTATCTGGTCTTAATTGGTCTCGGTTTATAAAATTACTCTCATCGCCAATCACAATATTTCGGTTATCACGTGTAGACCTTGAATTTATTTGATCTGTGTTTATCTCTTCACCGTTAGCAATTGTTGGTGCAGAAATGGTTAAACCTCTTTTAACAACAGTGGTTCCAGAGAAGGCACTTACAATATCTAAACTAACAGGTAGTGATAGCGTAGTTGTTCCACCAGTAATATCATTAGTAACCAGTGCCGTGACATTACCGTTTCGTGTACCAGGGGTCAGGTCACTACAATTAAAACTAATTGTTAACTCATGTTCTACATCAACTCCATCTGGAGACACAACAACATCAATGACACCCACTAAATCTCCATCTGCAGTAACTGCACTCAGTGCAAAACTATCTAAATTATCTAACTCGGCAATAGCACTACCCACTAATTGTGGACATTCATCTACCCCAACGTTATGTGTTTGAGTTATTGATGTTTCGGAGAGATTAACGACAACAGGCGGTACAATCACATCTAAACTCACTGGAATTGAAATACTCGTTGTAGCTCCAGTATTATCATCGGTCACATCTGCCGTTACGTTCCCTATACGTAAACCAGCTGTTGCATCACTGCAATTAAAACTGATTGCTAAATTATGTGCAGTTGCAGAGCCTGGTTGAAGATCAAGAACATCAATTACGCCGACTAAGTCTCCATCTACAAGAATATTACTCAATGTAAATGAATTACCACTGACCAAACTACTGTTTATGTTTCCTAAGTTTTGCGGACAACTACTAACACCAACCGTATGAATTTCCGATAAGCTATCTGGCGTTAAGGTAATCATCGCTGGTGGATTCACAATATCTAAACTGACAGGAATAGACAAACTTGTTGTGGTGCCTGTAACTTCATCAGTAACATCAGCAATGATATTTCCTGATCTTATGCCCAGGCTTAAGTCACTGCAATTAAAGTTTGCTTCTATTTCTTGTGTTACAAACGGGTCACCTGGACTTAAGGTCGGATTAATTACACCAACTAACCCACCATCAACACTAAGATTTGCAAGCGTGAAATTATTTCCACTTGCAAGTTCCGTAATCACTGTTCCTAACAACTGTGGACAAGACGTAAGGCCCACTGAATGCGTTGCTGTTATTGAATTTGGTGTAGCCGTGATAGTAATTGATGGGACGATAAGCTCTAAACTGACTGGAACTGAAAGCGTTGTGGTTCCACCAGTAATAACATTGGTCACAAGCGCAGTTACATTACCGGTTCGAGTTCCAGAACTCAAATCACTACAGTTAAAACTTATTGCAATATTGTGTTCTACTGCAACACCACTTGGCGTTACGACTGCGTCGATAACACCAATCAAATCACCATCAACAGCCACATCCGTTAATTCAATATCTTGATCATTGTCTAATTGCACAATCACAGTCTCTAATAATTGAGGACATGAGTCTGTACCTACATTATGTATCTGTGAAATAGAAGAAGGTGACACAAGAAGATTTAAAGGCGGAATGATCACTTCTAAGCTCACCGGAATAGACAACATGGTTGTCGCTCCCGTTACATCGTCTGTTACGGTAGCTGTAACATTACCGGTTCTTACTCCAGCTGTTGCATCACTGCAGTTAAAGCTGACCACCACATCTTGGCTTGCCGCTGAACCGTCTGGTGTGACCGTCACATCCACCACACCGTCTAAAGCACCATCCACTGACACGCCTGTCACTGTGAATGGATTGCCATTGGTTAAGGTGGCGGTGACCGTATCCAATACCTGAGGACAACTCGTCACACCAACACTGTGAGTTTCAGTGATGGACGTAGGCGAGAGCGTCAAAGTAATCGGATCAATCGCCACCGTTA
>CALHVH010000220.1 GCA_938039225.1 uncultured Gammaproteobacteria bacterium | reverse complement strand
CAGCTCACTCTGTAAGCCAAACTCTTTAGCCCAGTGCAGTAATCGATGAGCATTAAATGTGTTATAAACCTTACTATCTTCTTTGTAATTAAAAGTGAACCCAACAGAAGCTCCTCTTTCGATTAAAGCTTGTCTATTTGCTAAAATTTGTTCGAGTGTTGAACCATATTTTTGAGCTAAATGTTCACGTTTATCCTGCCCCTCTTTAGGCATTCCGGGATTTAATTCAAATGCCTTCCAACTAATTTCTACCTCATCATTAAGGTTCATGTCAGTCAAGGCGGCTTCAAGACCTTTGTATCCAATGATGCACCATGGGCATGAAACATCTGAAACAATATCTATTTTTATTTTAGTCATGTTCTACTCTTTTTCTTTTATAAGGACTCGGCCACATCACGAATAACTTTCACTAAAAAATCCACATGTTCTTGTTGCTTCCTATGGTTAATTAAACAAGCTCTAATCACAGTTTGACCTAATAATTGCGAACCGGGAATAAACACACGTCCATCGTTTTCGAGAGCGTGAATAATTTTTTGATTGAGTCGATTCAATTCTTCATCAGATTTAGTGCCATCACCGATATATTGAAAACACACAGCAGATAAATCTGGCTCATTAAATAAAGTAAAGTCTTTTGCGTCATCAACCAATCTGGCTAAGTACTTAGTTAAATCTATGTCTTTCTGGATCATATCTCTAAAGGCCTGTGCACCATAAGCTTTAAAGCTCATCCAAACTTTAAACGCTTTCGCATTTCTAGACAGTTGGAAATGATGACCATTTAAATCCAAGCGACCGTCATCTTTAGCATCCATAGCAAGGTACGAAGCACGCTTGTAATAAGTTTTTTTCAAAAGTTCCCAGTTCTTTACTAAACAACAGCCAACTTCAAAAGGTTGATACAACCATTTATGAAAATCAACGGCCACAGAATCTGCTCTTTCCATTCCCTTATAAAAATGTTTGTGTGAATCTAAACTTGCAACTAAGCCTCCATAAGCGCCATCAACATGAAACCAAAGACCATGTTCTTGTGCAATATCCGCTAATATATCTAAATCGTCTATAGCGCCGGTATTCACTGTTCCAGCATTTCCAATCACACAGAATGGCTGTAACCCATCTTTCTTATCTTGTTCGATTTGACTCTTTAGGGCATTTAAATCAATAGTGTAGTCAGCATTACATTGAATCTTTCGATAGTTGTTTGTGCCTATACCCAATAATTCAAGGCTTTTATCAACACAACCATGGGTTTCATTTGAACCATAAACTATAAATGGCTTTTGACCAAACAAACCGGTTTCACGAATTTTATATTTTTCAAAAAACACATTACGGGCAACTGTAAGTCCAGTTAGGTTTGCCGCCGATCCACCGCTCACCAAAGTCCCACCAATTTGTTCAGGCACACCATCAATCTCTCTACGATATTCAATAAAGTCTGCACCCCATTGAATTACGCGCTGCTCAATTTCATTCATTGCAGGACCCAAGTGCCATTTACCCATATTTTGATTGACTGTGTTTGCTAGTAATTCGGCAACGCTTGAGATTTGTGTGCCGCCTGCCATCACATAACCATACATATGTGGCCCAAGATTCATGGTTGCAGTTTGCAACACTTTCTCATCGGCTTCTTTTAAGAGGGCGTCTACTGCCATACCCTCTTCCGGCAAAGCTTCATCAAACCAAGACCTTACTTCTGTTGGCGTAAATGGTCTATAGGCTGGACGCTTATACATTTCAGAGTATTGCTTTTCGACTAATTCACAAGCAACATCGAGAAGCTTTGAAAACTCTTTTTGGGTAAAATCTAAATCATTCATAGTTAGGGTGTTCTTTTTGTTTAATTACTGATAATTTCTACTTAGCTTCCAGAACCATATAAACCTCAGAACGAGCATAAACTGAACCTGGTTTTCTATGCCCTTGATCTACAAAGCCATGTTTCTTATACAAACGAATAGCCGTTTGTAATGACGAATGTGTTTCTAAAAACAATTCACTGCCCTGCATTGATTTAAAACATGCCACCGAATGCTCAACTAATTTTGCCCCCACGCCTTTACCTTGGTAACTTTGACTAACTCCCATCTTAGCAAGCTCATACACCCCATCTCCCTCATGAAACAAAGCACAGGTCCCTACAATTTGATTACTCAACTTTGCAAAAAATATCCTTCCACCTTTTTGAAGAATTTTCTTTTCAGGGAAATCAAAGTACTCTTGGTCAACTGCTTCAACAGAAAAGTATTTCTCTAACCATTCAATATTTAACCGAGCAAAGTCTTTTTTATACTTCGGGTCATAGTCAATTATCTCAACTTCATCATGCATCAGTTTATTCACTTCCTGCGACCATGGTCTGAGTTCTATTTCTTTTTCAAAGCGTTCAACGGCGTCTAGGAAATCACTGCCACTATTTTCAACTGAAGCATAAGCCACTTTCTTAAAATTATCCCAAACGGGTTTTGCTTGCTCAATCAAGGCTTTCCCTTTTGTCGTAAGGCTCAACAATCGGCGTCTTTCATCTTGTGAACATCGTTCATCCTGTAAGTAGCCTAACTTAATCATTTTATGAGCCTGAGTGCTTACATACGGGTGACTGAATCCAGTTTGCTGAGCGATATAAGTGACTGAAACCGGCTTCTCAGAAAGGGAGACTAAGCTAATTACCGGAAACCAACGCCCATGCATGGGAATGCCATGACGTTTATAAACTAAGTCTCCTTCCTTAAAAAGTTGATCACTGAGAGCACGAAGTCGTGAGCCGAGACTGAGAACTCCTTGAGCACGAAGAAAATCTGTCATAATTTATGTAGCAAGTTACGTAATAAGCTATAAATAATACTGACAAATAGGCATCTTGTCTACTTTTTAATTATGAGCCGAATAAGTTCATAAAAAGCAATAAAATATCGAACTATATTTATAATCGGCTCAAAATAAGAGCCATAGCACCGTTGTGGATTTATGAAATTTTTCAGAAATTGGATTTGAATTAAGTAAGCCTGAGGGCGAAGCAACAAATTTCTTTAATTACTCAGGACTTTAAGATAGTCACTATAAATCGTTTCAGACTTTTCACGTTGCTTGATAAGAGCCACACGCACTGTCACATCTTCAGCCTCTCGTACGACTTGATAATCACCATTTCCTACATCGGCAAATTCTACGTCAACCTGCATATTTAAAACCTTAACAATTGCCATAGGTTTAAATTTTCGCAGAGCCTTCATTGAGAATTTTTTCACATGAGGGTTTTGTTTATCGATTAGCATGGTGCCTTGTAAATGCTTTAGAAACTTTGCTTCTTCAGCATCTTGGGCACTAGGCTGGAAATGATATGTTGCATCGATATCGGTTTCCGCTACCAGTACCCAACTATCATTACCCGCAAGTGAACTAATACCATCGTCTTCATCAGACTGATCTTCTTCATCACTGTGTTGCGGGTGCTGAAAATCTGAAGCTACGGCTTTCCCGTTAATGCTTAAAGTTGTCCATTGTTGTTCTGCGCTTGGATCAAATCGCTCTACTGTAACTCCATTATCATCAGTAATCGTTCTGGTGTAGGACCATTGCGTATTTGAACTTGCCTTCATTGCATCCATGGCTTGTTGAACAAGTATTGGAGTCTCAGCAAAAACTGATGTACACAACAAAACAGAAATAAAACTTAAAAATTGGATTACTTTCACACGCTGCCCCTATCTTTCTGTTTCAGACAGCAAAAGCCTTGATTCGTTCAGAGAAATTTTATTGACCGGATTCAAATAAGTTTTTCAATGCAGCTTCTAGATTTATCTCAGAACCTCCAGAAAAACCTGCATGCTTACCTAATAACTCACCATTACGACCGTAGATGAATGAATAAGGAAGTCCTGGCACGCCGTACTCTCTTGCAATTTGAACTAATGGGTCATAAACAAATTTAATATCTGCAGGAAAACGCTTTAGAAACTCTTGTGTGTCTTCTGGGTTCTCACCAAAGTTGACAGCAATAAAAACAATGTCATCAGGATATTTCTTTTGCATGGCATCCATCCATGGGAAAGTTTGTTGACAAGGCTGACACCACGACGCCCAAAAATCTAAATAAACGACCTTGCCTCGGTACTGCTCTAAGTTGAGCATTGCTTGCGCCGCTGTTTTTTCTTGTGTTTCTGAAGCATCTTGAGAACTAATTAATTCATCGGCCATTGCAACAACAAGTTTGTCTTTTTTAATTTCTTTTTTAACACTCTCTGCAACTACTGGAGTTTTATCCAGGGTGTTTGCAATGTTAGTGAGAGGCGTCTCTTCAGTAACTGCAGTCTCCGTTACACTATCAACTTCAGCCGGTATTGTTATATTTGTTGAGTTAACTTCTTGAACAACTGTTTCGACTTGTTGACTAGGCGCTTCCTGGGTTGGAGACGCAATATTCTCTTCAGCACAAGCTCCCAATGAAAGCATTAATACAAGTATTAGCGTTAAAATGGTTTTTGAAAAATTTAGAATTATCATAAGATGAATTTCTCTATAAGTATAAAGACATAGAACACTTAGAGTAGTGAATTATTACTTTAGTTTTATAAGAACTGTTAAAAATCCTTACAATACTCATTCTTCGTAAATCAAGGTTTCGGCTTTATTTTGTTGAACAAAATGCGAAATAATTTTCATCAAACGTTCAGCCAGATTATTTTTAGAGGTTTTAGGAATTTTCTCATCACCACCAGGCCAAAATACATGCAAGCTACTTTCATCTTTACCAAAAGTTTGCCCGCCACCTACTAAATTGGCTGCAATTAAATCTAGATTTTTTCTGACTAATTTATCACGAGCATTGTCTTCAAGATTCTCTGTTTCTGCGGCAAACCCTACACAAATTGGACGTGGATGTTGAGCTGCTACGCTAGCAAGAATATCCGGATTTCGCTCCAACTCAATACTACGATAATCTGTCTCATCATCAGTTTTCTTAATTTTCTGATGGGACATACGGGCCGGTCGATAATCAGCTACTGCAGCTGTTCCTATAAAAATATCACAATCATCAAGCGATTCCATAACCGCTTCATACATATCTACCGCTGACATCACATCTATTCTTTTAACGCCTTTAGGTGTTTCCAAATTCACTGGACCAGCAATCAAGGTGACCATGGCACCCTCAGATTCTGCAGCGCTAGCTAATGCAAAACCCATTTTCCCACTACTGTGATTACTCAAAAACCGTACTGGATCAAGCGATTCACGCGTAGGTCCTGCAGTGATCACTATATGCTGCCCAATTAATAAACCAGTTCTTCTAATGGTACGTGTTGCTGTCAAGTCAATATTTTGCGAACTTAAGGCATCAACAACAGCATCGGTCAATTCCTCCGGTTCAAGCATTCTGCCAAATCCGGTTTCACCACACGCTTGTTCACCTTCATCTGGACCAAGAATTTGCACACCACGCTTTTGCAGTGTTTCTACATTCTCTTGGGTAGCCGGGTTTTGCCACATCAAGCGGTTCATTGCCGGTGCCAGCATAATCGGCACATCCGTTGCCAAACACAAGGTGCTTAGTAAATCATTAGCAAAGCCATTAGCTAAACGGGCAATCACATCAGCGGTGGCTGGTGCAATTAGAATAATATCTGCCCAACGAGCTAATTCGATATGACCCATCGCTGCTTCACCCGCCTCATCCCACAAATCATCTCGAACCGGATTACCCGACACGGCTTGCAAGGTCGTAGTCGTTGTAAATTGAGCAGCGGAGCGCGTCATAACCACCTGTACTTCAGCTCCAAGCTTGGTCAGCAAGCGAACCAATAGTGGTGCTTTATAAGCAGCAATACCACCTGAGACACCAATAAGGATTTTTTTATTCTCTAACTGCATGTTTTCGCCTTAATATTTCGACCAGACTATTTATAAGTAGGGTTTATCTTACAACAGATCAGTCTCTACTCCGATATTTTTGTAGTCAAATTTTATGTACTCTGTTGTTCATGCCTTCAAGGAAGAAGACTGTTTACTAAGAGAAAGGATTCTCATGAGCATAAAAGACTGGCCAAGTGCGGAACGCCCTCGCGAAAAACTGCTTAAGCTTGGTGCCGAAAACTTAAGTGACGCCGAGTTACTTGCCATTTTTTTGCGAACTGGCACACGTGGCCAAACGGCTGTGGATTTAGCCCGAAATTTACTGCAACATTTTGGTGACCTAAGACGCTTACTAAGCTCCTCCTCTAAAGAATTTTGTGACGCTTATGGATTGGGTATTGCGAAATATGTACAACTTAAAGCCATGCTAGAACTCAGCAAACGGCATTTTGAATGTCAGTTAAAACGCAGCGACCCATTAACAGACCCTCAAACTACGCGAAATTATTTAATGCATTGTTTACGCGATGAACCCGTAGAAAAATTTTCTGCACTTTTATTAGATAATCGACACCGAGTGATTGAATACGTCATCCTATCGAGCGGCACCTTGAACCAAGCCTCAGTTCATCCACGTGAGGTGGTGAAAACGGTCTTAGACAAAAACGCAGCTGCAGTTATATTTGCTCACAACCACCCTTCTGGAATTGCTGAGCCAAGCTCTGCCGATAAACGCCTAACCAATCGCTTAAAAGACGCATTGGCCCTGGTTGATATACGTGTACTGGATCATTTCATTATCGGTGATGGGGAGTGCACTTCATTTGCCGAACGAGGTTTATTATGAAGTAAGCCGAATCTGCTAAAGTAAAGTAGAATTAATGAGTACTCATAATGTGAAGCGTTAAGCCCTCATGGACATCCACCACTTTTTAATTAATTCAATTATCTATTTAACGGCTGCAGTGGTTGGCGTTTCTATTTTTAAACGCTTAGGTCTAGGTGCCGTTCTAGGTTATCTTGTCAGCGGCATTGTTATTGGACCGCAAGGGCTGGGGCTAATTCAAGATGTTGAGTCCATTTTGCATTTTTCAGAATTTGGGGTGGTCTTACTACTATTTGTAATTGGCCTAGAACTTCAACCTTCAAGACTTAAAGTCTTTAGAACTCAGATATTACGTTCAGGTACATTACAAATGACCTTGAGCTCAGTATTGCTCTTTATAGTTTTAAAATTTGGATTTAATTTATCTGGCATAACATCCGCAGTAATCGCTTTCTCACTGGCTCTTTCCTCAACCGCATTTGCATTACAAACCTTAGCTGAGAAAAAGCAACTGACTACGAGCTATGGCCGACAATCGTTCGCAATCTTATTATTTCAAGATTTAGCTGTAATTCCGGCTCTGGCTATGCTGCCAATACTTTCTGGCGCTGGAGCAAGTTCATTTAGTGAAGCTTTACTCAAATTTTTACTCACCATAGCACTGCTCATCGCTGTTGTAATCGTAGGAAAATTTTTACTTAACCCATTGCTTCGATTAATTGCTCGAACTAATTTACGCGATGTTTTTACCGCAGCTACTTTGTTGCTAGTTTTTGGTTCGGCTGCTCTTTTAGAAATGCTTGGCTTATCCATGGCTTTAGGTGCGTTTATGGCAGGCGTACTTCTTGCTGATTCTGAGTACAGACACGCGCTTGAGGCTGACATTGAACCTTTCAAAGGTTTATTACTTGGCCTGTTCTTTATCGCTGTAGGTATGTCAGTTAACTTGCAACTCATTTTAGAACGCCCTTTATTTATTCTAAGCCTAGCTGCCGGGCTAATAGGTATTAAGTTTTTTGTTTTACAAATCGTTGCGTGGCAAGCAAAATTAACACCCGATTCCTCACGACGATTAGGATTAATCATTCCACAAGGCGGTGAGTTTGCTTTCGTCTTATTAGGGGTTGCTCTCTCTGCAAATGTAATCACTCAAAATATCAGTGAAAATGTTATCGCTGTTGTAACAGTTAGCATGATGATTTCACCCATTATTTACACCATCTATGAAAAAATATTTAAACAAACTGTTGAAGAACGTGAAGCTGACGAAATTGATTCCGAAACGGAACATGTCATTATTGCAGGCTTTGGACGTTTCGGACAAATTGTTGCACGCATTTTAGCCGTAGAGCAAATCCCCTTCACCGCTTTAGAAAAGGATTCAACGCAAGTTGATTTTGTACGTAAATTTGGTAATAGAATATTTTATGGTGACGCATCTCGTATCGACTTATTGCATGCTGCTAAAGCGCATGAAGCTAGAGCATTAGTTTTAGCTATAGATGATCCAGAAGAATCTGTCCATGCAGCTGAACAAATTCGTAGTAACTTTCCTGATTTACCAATTCTCGCCAGAGCCAGGAACCGTCAACACGCTTTTCGTTTAATGGATTTGGGTATTAAGCCTGTAATTCGTGAAACTCTAGACAGTAGTTTGAGTATGACTGAGCATTTATTAGAAGCTTTAGGTTACCAAGAAACTGATGCCATAACTGTGGTCAAGCGTTTTAAAGAACATGATGAAGAATTATTGTGTAAACAACATGCGATACATAATGATGAACAGGCTCTTATTCAGTCAGCACA
>CALHVH010000219.1 GCA_938039225.1 uncultured Gammaproteobacteria bacterium | reverse complement strand
CCCTGCTCTTGCATGAAACGAATGGTTCTCGCAAGGTTAGTCACTTGAATATAAGGAACGATTTCAGCTGCACCCACCGCAACCTTTCTAACTGCACCGGTTAACCCACAAGCATTACGTAATGGAGCAATCACAGCATCTACACCCGCTGCTGCTGCAGAACGTAGAATAGCTCCCAGGTTATGTGGGTCTTGCACTTGATCTAAAATCAGCAGAAAGGGTTGTGAATTATTAACTAAAAGATTCTCTAAAAAGGCTTCATTCTCAACTTTTGCTGGACTAATTTCAGCCACAAAACCTTGATGATTCACATCAGGAAACTTCGCATCCAATTCTTCACGCTGGGCACGTCGAATTTCTATTGAATGTGTATGTAATAAATTTTCTAAGGTTTGCGAACGCTCATCTTTTCTGCCCGTTTGCAAACTGACTTCTAGCACACGACTTGGACTGCTATCCAAGAGTTGTTTTATTGCATGATAACCATAAACCATGCTCTTCTGCTGAGCAGATTCGGAATGTTCTGAGTTGCGTTTATTGTTTTGCTTATTACGACCACGTGAATTACCACGTGAACCACCTTTTGAACGACTCATGTCGAAAACCTTTTTTTAATTAATTTATGTTAGCGCTTAGTGGAACGTCCCGAACGTTTAGTGCGGGTGGCTTTTTTCTTTTTACCAGAGCGTTTTAATGAAATGGTATTTTTAGGACCTTTTTTCTTGCCAGTAGATTTCTTAGAACTGGTTTTTTTAGAAGAAGATTTTTTAGATGAAGAACGAGTTTTACCCTTCTTAGAATCGGCCTTGAACTTATTGGTATCACGTTTCGACTTTGATTTAGCACCTTGGCGTGAATTGGCTTTTCTTGAGCTTGAGGATTTAACCCCAACGACTTCAAACGCCATTTGACGTTCAACCATATTCACTTCAATCAATTTAACTTTAATATCATCACGTAATTTATAAGTCTTACCCGAGTGCTCTCCGCGCAAGCACTGTCTATCTCTATCATAACGGTAATAGTCATTATCTAATGCCGTTACATGAATTAGCCCTTCAATTTTGTACTGCGGTATTTCCACAAACAAACCAAAGTCTTGCACACTGGTAATGATGGCATCAAACTCTTCACCAACACGCTCAGACATGAACTCACATTTAAGCCAATCAGTTGCTTCACGTGTAGCATCATCAGCCCGTCGCTCAGTCATAGAACAATGCACACCTAAAGCCTCCATGGCCTTTTCATTGTAAGCAAAGTCTTTGGCTTTACCACCTTCAACTAAGTGTCGTATTCCTCGGTGAACCAATAGATCTGGGTAGCGTCGAATCGGAGAAGTAAAGTGAGCATAATTGTCATGGGCCAAACCAAAGTGACCTATATTATCCGGCGAATAAACTGCTCTAGACATTGAGCGTAAGATTACGGTTTCAATCATTTCTGAATAATCGGATTCTTTGGCGTCTGCGATAACTCTAGCAAAATGTTTTGAGGTAAGTTTTTTATAGCGCCCTAAACTCAAACCGTGTAGGTTCAAAAACTTACCTAACTCTTCCATTCGATCCATATCCGGTGCCGGATGTGTTCTATATAGTGTGTCTACACCTTTGCCACCAAGGAACTTAGCTGCCTCAACATTGGCTGCAATCATGAACTCCTCAATCATTTTATGTACAGGATTACGCTCATACAAATGAATATCGGTGACCTTATCTTTATCATCAAAATCCATTTTGACTTGCGGTAAATCAAAGTCCATTGCACCACGTTTTTTACGTGCTTTATCAAACACCCGATAAAGTGCTAAAGCATTTTCTAAGTGTGGAAGCAAGGTCTTATGTTTTTTGCGTAAAGCAGCATCATTATCAATTAACATTGATGCAACTTGGGAATAGGTTAAGCGTGCATGCGAATGCATTAAACCTTGATAAAATGTTGACTTAAGAACTTTGGCATTCTTATCCAACTCAATATCACACACCATACAAAGCCTATCGACTTGTGGCATAAGGGAACATAAACCATTAGACAAGGCCTCAGGCAACATCGGAACTACTTTATTGGCAAAATAGACCGAGGTACCTCTTGCATGAGCTTCTTTATCTAACTCACTATGCTGTTTTACGTAATGCGATACGTCAGCAATTGCAACCACCAAACGCCAGCCCGTTTTAGATTTTTCAACATACACTGCATCGTCAAAATCTTTGGCGTCTGCCCCATCAATGGTAACCAGAGGCAAGTCACGTAAATCGACACGACCTTGTTTGTCTTGTGCTCTAACCTCATCACCCCAAGCATGAGTCTCAGCTTTAATTTCATCCGACCACATATAAGGTAAGCCATGCGAAAGAATTGCTATTAAACGTTCTAAGCCCGGATCTTCAGCTTTACCTAAAATTTCTTTAACTTTACCAATAGGTGGGTTTACTTTACTTGGAAATTCAGTAATTTCGACTAAAACAATATCACCGGGTTGCGCTTTGTTTTGATGCTGGTCGGCAATAAAAATCGAATGCGCAATGCGAGTGTTATTTGGGATGACTAAGCGTAAGCCTTTTTCATGCACATAACGACCTACTATTTCATTAGTTTTTCGCTCTAGAACTTCAACCAGATGCCCTTCTGGGCGTCCTCGTCTATCACGACCTTTAACTCTTACTGCAACTCGGTCACCATGTAAGGCAGACTTCATTTGACGGTGAGAAAGAAAGATATCGTCTCCACCTGCATCCGACTTCACAAAACCAAAACCATCTTTATGTCCAATGACTGTTCCGATGATGACTGAGATTTTGTTAACTAAGCAATAACCTTCACGGCGATTCCTCAAAAGAATTCCATCACGTTCCATGGCATTTAAGCGTTTAGCGATAGCTATTTTGGCATTTCTTGCTAAGCCAAAGGCCTCAACTATCTCTTTTGCTGTGAGAGGGATATCCTCTTTTTTAAAAACACTTTCAAGAAACTCACGGCTAGGCAAAGGTCGCTCATATTTCTGTTTTTCTCTTGCGTAATTTGGATCTAGCTTCTGCCAATTTTTGTACGATTTCATCGTTAATCTCAGGAATTCTTGAATTTAAAGAGCTCATTATATAGATTTTGCTCCTCTGCCTACTAAAACATTGTTTCTAATCGGTTTTTTGTGTATTTTTCTTGAAAAAATCATAGTCAAAGCCCACTTAAACTGCTAATCTATTGTGTAATTTTGTAAACTATTTTACGCACCAGCAAATTCATAGGAAGAAATGTCATGAAAACCAGCAAAGTCTCCAATATTCCATGTTTGCCACAAGATGTGGATAACAAAGCCAAAAAAGACCGTGCTTTTCAACTATCAATTGCTAAAAGTGCATACAACTACATGTTCAGTTACTTAGAACCTATACCTATTTCAGCGGATGTCCCTAAAGGTGAAAAATTTACCCTAGACTACGAAATGAAAGTCTTAGAAGTTTTTTTACCGCTTTTAGAAAATTTTGAATACGTGTTAATCGGACTCTTAGAAAAAGAAATAGCTTCTGACTTACCAAGTTCTGCTATGGAGTCAATTAAAGCCGTTGAAGCGGCCTATGAAAAACTAAAAGAAGATATGGATAGCCATAATCCTTTTAAATTTATAAAAGAAATTGCTGACATTAAAGACTTACTAGATGCTCTCTCCAAAGTGCCTAGTGATTTACAAAAAGCGGTTAATGGTCTGGAAAGATTGCCTAAAGACTTATTCAAATTGGTTCAAGGTTTAAAAACTGTTATGCAGGAATTTAAAACCGAAGGCGCTACCGCATTTCTTAAAGATGGAATTTACGAAACACTCAGCACCGAAAATGGACGAAATTACTTAAAAGCTCAAAGCCTGCAAGACTATATTGATTTATATAAAAAGTTGCCACAGCCATTAAACCTACATGTTGAAGAAAAACCTTGGATGAACTCAGGAGAGCAACATGAGATTTGTTTTTCAGATTGGTACTTTGCATATATGCAAATCGCCGGATTTAACACTACAAATTTAAAGGCCGTTCGAGTAGCTGAGTCAATGCGACCAAAGGCCATTGAACTAGCTCAGTTATTAGAAAAAATGCCTTTAAGTGATTCATGCTTTCAAAACATTATCAATAATAATTCAGAAACCTTGCATGATGCAGCTAACAAAGGACTACTCTATGCTGTTGACTATTCTCAATTCGAAGGAGTGGAAGGCAGTGAGCTGCATGACTTAGAAAGATATCCGGTAGCACCCATTGCTTTATTTTATTGGAACACAAAGCCACCACAGGGTTATCCAGAAGGCGGTGCATTGCAAGCTATTGCTATTCAATTGGGTCAAAAACACGATATAGAAACCACACCTATTTTCACTCCCAATGATTGTACAAATGCACAGGATAGCCAAGGAACCAAATGGCAGGTTGCAAAATTTATTGTACAAAATGCCTGTGCAATTCAACATGAGTCCGTTGCTCATTTAGGCGCTTGCCATTTAACGGTTGAGCCAATAATTGTTGCAACTCATCGTACATTGTCAGAGAACCATCCTCTGTTTGTACTCTTAAAACCGCATTTCCGATTTACTATTCAGATTAATGATAGCGCCTTACATAGCTTAATTGTACCCGGTGGAGTTGTAGCCTCAGTTCTATCTACAGGTCATGATGGTAGTGCTGACTTGATTGTAAAAGCTTATAAGGAATGGCGTTTTGATGAACAATTTCCTGACCGTTTGTTTCCAGAACGCGGTCTTGGAGCTGACGATCTGCCCTCTTTTCCTTTTAGAGAAGATACGCTCGATATTTGGAATGCCATCCAAGGTTTTGTTGCTGATTATCTTAAACTTTATTACAGTGGAGTTAATGACGAAGAACGCAGCCTTAAGATACAAAATGATACTGAATTACAAAACTGGGTGAATGAATTAGTAAACAGCAAATATGCTGCTATGAAAGGAATGTCAGGACTAAAAGAAACTGGCAACCCTGAACAACCCAATAAAATTGATGATTTTGATTACTTAGTTAAAATTACTTCTCTAATAATCTATACTGCAAGTGCACAGCACGCTGGTGTCAATTTTGCTCAATACCCTTTAATGTCTTATCTACCAAGCGTATCTGGTACACTTTATAAAAAACCACCTAGTCGTTCTGATGAATTGAGTAAAGATGATTACTTACAATGGCTACCTCCTTTGGATGTGGCTCTTTACCAACTTTCATTTGGTTATCTATTAAGTGGGGTTCAGTTTGATACACTGGGCTATTACAGTAGCAACAAAAGGCATCCATATTTTAAAGACCCAAGAATAGAAACCATCCTTGCAAACTTTCAACTAAAACTTAAACAAATTGAAGTTGATATACATGCAAGAAACACCGAAAGGCCAATGGCTTATTCATTGCAATTGCCATCGATAATACCGAATAGCATCAGCATATAAAGACTAATTATAATAATAAAAATAAAATGAGTATCAACAAAGAATCCAAATACAATCTGAAAAAATATCAAGCAATATTCTTGGTAATTCTTTGCATGCTCAGTCTTAATGGATTTGCATTAGAGCCCATTGAAGTCTCAAACTTAAAACAGTACGAGACTACTACCGACAGATATCAGTACTTTCAAGATCCAAGCATGCAATTGGTAATTGATCAAGCCGTTAAATCCAATCAATGGAAAATGCCCGAACCAGGTGTGACTAATCGTGGCTTTACAAAAAACAATTCTTGGATGAAATTTAAATTAAAAAACTCTAGTAATAAAGATATAGAACTAATTTTAGAGTATGTTGATCCTGCTGCAGTTAAGTTAGATATGTACACTCCTATCAACTCCAATCAAAATACTGGTGAGGTATCTTATAAAGAACAAAACTTTACCTATAACAAACCAATTAGCTCCAGACCTGCGACTCATTTTAGACCGGCTTTCCCGCTTAGTATCGGTGCAAATAGTGAAGTTGAAGTGTTCACACGACTTACCCCCGGCACTGAGTTCCTAACACATACCTTTACCTCGATGCGCATATGGGAAGCAAACAACTTTTATCACAGTACTGATAAAGAATTATCCTTTATGTTTCTGCTTTTATTATCAGAGATATTTATGGGCATCACAACACTAATTCTGTTTTTCGTTTTAAAAAACAGAGTATTTTTGTTTTACGCTTTTTTTGTTTTTAGTGCGGCCTCCCTTTTTGCTGCTCTCAGTGGCTTATGGAGTTATTTTATTGCTCAGCAGCATTATGAAATATGGATGGTTGTCTTTCAAATAGGTATCTGCCAAGTAGCGTCGTTTGTTTTTGCACGGGAATTTTTAAATACTAAACATCATTTACCCACTGCCGACGTATTTTTACAATCTATTATTGCAATTAATATCATCGGCTTGATAATTAACTTATTGGGTTACCATTCAATGGCACGCGTTATTGTGGACTATACCGCTCTAACTTATCTTTTCTTAATACCTATTGGATTAAGTTCACACAAAAAAGGGGTGCCTCATTCACTGCTCTTTACCTTAAGTTGGGTGATTTTCATTATTGGTATGGCATTTGCCTCAATGCGCTTACGAGGCTATATAGATGACTCACTCTTAGCACAACGTTTAATTTATATTGGTGGATTCCTGGAAATTTCGCTATTAACTACAATCATGGTCTTATCGGTCAATCGCTTAAGAAAAGAAAAACAAGCATTAGAAGATCGTTATAGAAAAACTTTAGAAGAATCAGCTGATAAATTATCACTTAAAGTAAATGAGCAAACTCAATTGCTCAAAATTGCAAAAGAAAAAGCCGAGAATGAGGCGCGTTTAGATGTCTTAACAGGTATTAAT
>CALHVH010000218.1 GCA_938039225.1 uncultured Gammaproteobacteria bacterium | reverse complement strand
GTAGAGTCAACACGCTGAACATCAAAGCTTAATGCAAGTGTGTCATTCACATTCCATTCAAATTTTGCACTGATATCTTCAGTAATAAATTTTTGATCTACATCACGGCGTATATTATTACTTTGTAAGGCATTAACTGGCGTGCGAGCCGCGCCACTCCATTGATCATCACGCCAACCGGTTGCACCCGTAATCACGCCATTATCAAACACACCACTATCTGTAATTTCTAACTGTGTTCCTGCCAATAAGAATGAGTCGCCTTGATCTGCCACAACGTCAGTCGCAATTTCAACGGTATGTTCAGTCCACGCTTCACGTGAGTCAGAGCGTAAAAACTGGAAGGTTGCTTCCATTGACTCATCAGGGCTACGCCATTGTGCAGCAGCAGATAAACCAATTCTTTCTCGATCAAATGTTTGCGAACCCGCCGCTCCACCTCTTGGGAAAAGAATAGTGTCTACAACTGTCTCACCGTTACCCGTGTCGGTTACGCCGCCATTTGAATACAGATTACGTTCTGCAAAGTTGGCAATTTGAAATCTATCAGCACGAGTTTTAAGTTGTGAATAGACGGCGCTACCAAGCACACCAAATTCACCTAAACCCGTGTCCCAACTATAGGTTCCAAACACTGAGCCTGTAGGTGCACTTTCTTCTACGAAAGCACCATAGTTATTTTCAAGCGTGAATGCCACAGAGTTTTCTGCACTATCAAATGGCAGACGTGTACGTAAATTTACCGTACCTGCAATACCGCCTTCTATGCGATCTGCGGTTGGACTTTTAAATACATCCACACCACCTAGTAATTCTGCAGGTACATCAGCAAAACTTAAGCCACGGCCATTGTTTGCTGTAAAGGAATCTCGCCCATTTAGCTCACTACGTACATAGGTAAGTCCACGAACAACTACGCCACTACCTTCTGCAGCAAAGTGATCAGGATCATTACTTCCTGCAAAACGATTAATTGCAACACCAGGAACACGCTGTAATGACTCAGTAACAGAACGATCTGGTAATGAACCAATATCATCAGCTGAAATAGAATCAACCACTACTTCAGAGAATTGCTTTATATCCTGTGCATTCTGCAAGCTACGACGTTGTCCGGTTACAACAACCTCTTCCACCCCATCTAGGACTTCAGTGGCTTCCGCATCATCTGCATCTTGTGCAAATAATGTCGGGCCATTTGAGATTGCTCCAATGGCTAAAAGTGAAAGACTTAACTTCACTGCTGACGATAATTTATTACGCTTAAATGTCTTACCTGTTGTATCAGTTGGCATCTGATCCCCCCTGTGAATCTTTGTTATTCTCGGTTTACATCGATAAATCAGCTTAAATTATAAGGTTTAAGGCTTATCTAGCGATGTAAATTCTTTACTAGTTTTACAACATATTACTTTGCTTTTTATTGAATATACACCAAAATGATAACGCTGTCATTAAAAAATGACAGCGTTATCATTTTGTCGTGTAAAATCGAGATAGGCAGTGGCAAGGACTCTAAAAATATTTTATCTAGCTTACATAAGCCAGATAAATAGATTAGGATTTAACAAAATTCCATAAAATGTATGTTATTTACCACTAAATTATTACAAATTAAATTTTAAAAACAGATAAAAATCAAAGATTTCAAGCTACATTAGAAGCCTTGAAACCACACTAATAAGAGAAAAAGCGTGCCAGAGCCGATAAATAAACCCATGCGAGTACTGATAGTTGGAGGTGGTACAGCCGGCTGGATGACTGCTGCTGGCTTATCAAAATTGCTTCCTGCAAATTATGCAGACATACAATTGGTGGAATCTCAGCAAATTGGAACCGTTGGGGTTGGTGAAGCCACCGTACCGCATATTCGATTTTTTAACGCCAAACTAGGCATAGACGAAAATGACTTTATGCGAAAGACCAAAGCCACTTTCAAACTTGGTATTGAGTTTTGCGATTGGTCACGACTAGGTGACAGCTATATTCACCCTTTTGGAGAATATGGTAAAGATATAGACAGCGTTCCTTTTCACCAACATTGGTTACGCGCCCAGCAAGAGGGCTTCGCTGAAAAACTAGAAAGCTACTCACTCCCAATTATTGCTGCACGTGAAGACAAATTCAGTTTCCCTTCTATGGATATATCGTCCCCTCTTTCAACCTTCTCGTATGCCTATCAATTTGATGCTGGTTTATATGCTCAGTATTTACGAAAATTTTCAGAAGAGCTTGGTGTCAAACGCACTGAAGGTAAAATTATTGATACACAATTAAACTCTGAGAATGGCTTTGTCAATTCAGTTACGCTTGAAGATGGTTCGGTGTTAGAAGCTGATTTATTTATCGATTGCTCTGGCTTTAGAGGCTTACTCATTGAACAAGCCTTAAAAACCGGTTATGACGATTGGACTAAATGGCTGCCTTGTGATCGTGCCTTTGCTGTACCTTGTGAAACCAACGGCCCATTAACCCCTTATTCTACGGCTACGGCAAAAGATGCTGGCTGGATATGGCGAATCCCTTTACAACACCGTGTAGGTAATGGACATGTTTACTCCAGCGCCTTTACTAACGATGATCAAGCTCTAAACGCTTTAGTCAATCAATTAGAGTCCGCTCCTCAAACTGAGCCTAAGAAACTCTTTTTTAAAACCGGGATTCGTAAAAAGACCTGGTCGAAAAATGTTGTTTCGATTGGTTTATCGGCTGGTTTCTTAGAGCCCCTAGAGTCAACCAGCATCATGCTAATCCAAGTAGCCATTGGCTATTTATTAGATATGTTTCCAGACAAAAATTTTGATCCAGTTAACGAAACTGAATTTAACCGAGTACTAGGCTTAGAGTACGAACGTGTACGTGATTTTTTAATTTTACATTATCACGCTACCGAAAGAGACGACACTGAATTTTGGAACTACTGTCGCAATATGCAGGTCCCGGATTCACTTGCTTATCGCATGCAACTGTTTAAAGAAAGCGGTGTTGTCTCTCACTACAAAGAAGGCGCTTTTTTAGATGCCAGTTGGTATGCCGTCTTTTTTGGACAGAATATTTACCCACAAAACTACGACCCTAGAGCGGATAAAGTATCAAGAGACGTTCTCGAAAAACATATGGCACTTCTAAGCAATGCCAATAGACAATCAGCGAGTAATATGCCCTTACACTCGCTCACCTTGCAAGATGTAAATGCCAATAAAATTATTAACCATGCAGTTGCAGGAATTCCTGGCCATGCACGATAATAATTCTAAACAACATATTGTAATTGTAGGAGATGGTCTTGATGCATTCTTCACGGCTGCTGCATTAAGTACTAACTTGAGTAAAAATGATTATTCATTCAGTGTGATATTGCATCCTAGTAACACAAAAACTAATTATGATTTTTGTGACAGTACCCAGCCAGACCCTAAACCACTTCATCATAGTGTTTGCTTGAATGAAGATTATTTAGTCTCTCAAGCCCAGGCCAGTTTTACTTTTGGTATTGCATTAAGCGGCTGGAACAATCCTAGGGTAGCGTACTTTCACCCCTACAGCAGTATAGGCGCAAAGCTCGATACCGTAGCCTTCCACCATCTGGCTATGCGCCTGCGTGATGAAGGTATACCAGTACGTTTAGCCAACTTTGCATTAAGCGCTCTAGCTGCTCAAGCAAACCGTTTACAACGTCCACTACCCAATGATCGTAGTGTGTTATCAAGTTGTGAATGGGGTTTACATATAAATACCAAAACGTTGGCAACCTTAAAACGTAAACAAGCTGAGGGCCAGGGTGTTAACTTTATTCAGGCCAGCGTCAACACTGTTGAGATAGATAAAAATGGGCATATCGATAGCTTAAATCTTGATAGTAGCAACAAACTTAAGGCCGACCTATTTATCGATTGCACTGGCCAAGAAGCCAAATTAATAAATGCCTTACATGATAAAACTTGGATCTCTTGGTCTGAATACTTACCTTGTGATAAAAAAGTTTCATTAACTATAAACTCTGCAACTTCACCTGCAGCCTATAGCTTTTCGCAAGCACATACAGCTGGTTGGATACGTCAGCTTGGTATACAAGGGAAAACCACATTAAGTAACTATTTTCATAGTGCTCACATGAGTGACGAACAAAGCGTTTCGTTGTTAAGTGAAGCCAGTAACAGTACTTCTTTAAATGATACTGCCTGTGAAAAAATTAATTTTGGTCGACGACAAGCGTCTTGGTTAAAGAACTGCATTGCTATTGGCACATCCTCGGTCGAAATTGATCCTATTGGCGTAAGTCGTTTACAACTCTTACGCTCATCCTTAAGCAAACTTGCTGGTCTATTTCCACGTAAACTTAATTCTAATGCGGTCATCGCAGAATATAATCGTCGTACTAATCTAGAATTCGACAATGCACGTGACTTTGCTATGTTGCATTACAAATTAAACGGTAGAACACAAGATACCTTCTGGAAGGAATGTCGCACAATTGAGTTGCCAGAGGTGCTTGAGTATAAGCTTAAACTTTACCAAGCTCGGGGACACATAGCGCTGTATGACGAAGAGCCATTACAAGAACAAAGTTGGGTAAATTTATACGATGAACATGGAATCAAAGCTAGAAACTATAATCCGCTGGTCTATGGTTTCAAGCTGGATACCATAAAGCAACACATGCATCGTATAAGAGAAATAATGTTAGAAGGAGTTGCTAAAATGCCCACTCACGCTAACTATCTTGCCCAAGTTAAAAATAATTTCAATAATAAATAAGAAGTCATAGATATTTCAAAAAGACTTATCTATAAAGGAAAGCAGCATGACAGATAATCGCATTAAACAGATAGTCATTGTAGGTGGTGGCACGGCAGGCTGGATGACAGCAGCCGCCTTATCAAAAATTTTAGGTCCTGATTATGCAAAAATACAGTTAATCGAATCCGATTCAATAGGCACAGTTGGGGTTGGTGAAGCCACCATTCCACAAATAGCCACGTTTAATCGAATGCTTGGCATTCCTGAAGATGAGTTTATTAAACACACTAATGCCAGTTTTAAATTAGGCATTGAGTTTGTAAATTGGAAAAAACTTGATCATAGCTATTTTCACCCATTTGGACATTATGGGGTGGATATGGAAGGCCTGTCATTTCATGCGTACTGGCAGCGTTTATATCAAGAAGGTTTAGTTGAGGACCCCTCAGAGTTTTCTCTAATGGCAATGGCAGCTAAAAATAATAAATTTATGCGTCCTTTTAATGCCGGAAAAAACTCACCTCTTAATGAAATTGCCTATGCCTTTCATTTCGATTCAACCGCCTATGCAAAAATGCTTCGCCAGCATGCAGAAAATAGAGGCGTCATAAGAACTGAAGGGAAAGTTGTTGATGTACAACAACGCAGCAATGACGGTTTTATCGAATCGGTGCAGCTTGAAAGCGGCGAAAAAATTACTGGCGAATTATTTATCGATTGTTCCGGTTTTAGAGGTTTGCTTATCCAGCAAACTTTAAAAGCGGGCTTTGAAGATTGGTCAGATTTACTTTTATGCAATAGCGCAGTGGTTGCTCCTTGTGAAGGAGTCTCAGAGATTAGCTCTTTCACTCGTACCACCGCCCATAAAGCTGGATGGCAATGGCGCATACCCTTGCAACATCGTATTGGAAACGGTCACGTTTATTGCAGTGATTACACCAGTGACGATGAAGCGACAGCGACTTTACTTGATCATTTAGATGGCGAACCTCTGGCTGAACCTCGCATACTGCGTTTTACGACAGGACACAGTAAAAAATTCTGGGATAAAAACTGTATTGCTATAGGACTCTCATCTGGCTTCATGGAACCCTTAGAATCCACCAGCATTTGGTTAATCCAAAGTGGCATATCACGCCTACTCACAAATTTCCCTGATAAGACTTTTGCCCAAGCTGATGCAAATCGTTATAACCGTGTGCTCATTGAAGAGTTTGAACTTATTAGAGATTTCCTAATTTTGCATTATCACGCCAATGAACGCACTGATTCAGAATTTTGGATTCGCTGTAGAGAAATGACCGTACCAGATCGACTTCAAGAAAAATTAGAGGTCTTTCACAATAATGGACGCACATTTAGAGAGCATGACGAACTTTTCAATGACACAAGCTGGTTTGCGGTAATGAATGGCCAATGTGCAAAACCACGCACCTATGACCCAGTAGCTGATTTACTCAGTCTTGAAGAAACTAAAGATCGTCTGCAAAAAATACGTATAGCTATAGCAAATTCTGCTGACTATATGCCTAAACACAGAGACTTCATCAATAAAAACTGTGATGCAAGAACACTAAAATTATAAATATGACTGATAAACACTCTCAGAATAATAGATTAGATAAAATCGTCATTGTTGGAGGTGGTACTGCAGGATGGATGGCAGCTGCCGCTTTATCTCGCTTTGTGCAGAATGGTCATACCAAAATTGTACTCATCGAGTCGGACGACATAGGAACGGTTGGCGTAGGAGAAGCCACGATTCCTCCATTGCGAAATTTCTTAGGTCTACTACGAATTGATGAAAATGATTTCGTAAGCAAGACCCAAGCCACATTCAAACTTGGCATCGAATTTGTGGATTGGCAAAAAGCAGGGCAAGCCTATATCCACCCTTTTGGACATTTTGGTGCTGATATCGATGGTATTTCGTTTCACCAATTCTTTTTAAAGCAAAAAACTTTAGATGACTCATTAAACATCGAAGATTTTTCTTTACCGATTAAAGCAGCACGACAAAAACGTTTCGCTTTAGCCAAAGGCAATCAATTCCCGATTAACCACTGGTCTTATGCTTACCATTTTGATGCGAAGTTAGTAGCAAAATATTTAAGAAACTACGCAGAAAAATTGGGCGTAATCCGCATCGAAGGAAAAGTTGTTGATGTCAATCAAGACTCTGTGAACGGCAACATCACTGATGTAATTTTAGAAAGTGGCAACACCATTGATGGTGATTTCTTTGTGGATTGCTCGGGTTTCCGCTCATTGCTACTTGGTCAAACTTTAGATGTTGACTACCAAGACTGGTCAAAGTGGTTACCCTGTAACCGAGCTGTAGCAGTAGCCTCTGCTAATACTGAGGCACCAGTTCCATACTCACGTGCAACTGCTAAAAAAGCAGGTTGGCAGTGGCGTATACCCTTACAACATCGCACAGGCAATGGCTATGTATTTAACCAACAAACGATCAGTGATGATGAAGCAACCACGACTTTATTGAGCAGTATTGAAGGTGAAGCCTTAGGTGATCCAAAAATATTATCCTTTACAAGCGGTAGGCGAGAAAAGTTTTGGCATAAAAACTGTGTTGCCCTAGGTCTTGCAGCAGGGTTCATGGAACCACTTGAGTCCACAGCCATTCATTTAGTACAAACAGGCATAGCAAAACTATTAGCCTTATTACCTAACAAACAGATTAATCAAGTTGAAATTGATGAATACAACAAATTGATGGGTATAGCTTATGAACATATCCGAGATTTCTTAATACTGCATTACAAAGCCACCGAGCGTGATGATTCAGATTTCTGGAATTATGTACGTAGCATGGATATTCCCGACAGCTTGCAAAACAAAATCGATCTATTTTCTACACGTGGACGCTTCTTCAGATTTGAAGATGAACTATTTGCCAGCGCCAGTTGGGTTTCAGTATTTCTTGGTCAAGGTATTTGGCCGAAGGAATACGATGAACTAGTCAACTCGATGAGCAATAAAGATTTGAAAAATAATTTAGACGGTATGCGCAGGTTAATTGCTGAAACCGCAAATAAAATACCCTTACAAGAACATTATATCCGCCAATACTGCGCGGCTAAACCAAATACTTAAACTTAATAAATAGGAGCCATTATGTTTAACTCTCAATTATGCAAACTACTAATAAGTATTATTTTCACTCTCTTTATAGGTCTCAGTCTAAACGCTCAAGATCTAAACCCAACAACGCATTACTTTGTAGATGGACAGCTAGTAGGAAATAGAATTATTCAAGTTGGAGACCCAACTAATTGGGTTACTGATTTAAATGGCCTTTCTGGACAGAGTGAGAGCAGCAAACTTACTATAAGCCCAACAAGCTACCAAAATGAGAATGATGCCATTCATGCCTCATGGAAAAAAATTGAAGGAAAAGGACAATTATCAATTGTTGGTCCAGCAGTAGATTTATCTCAGTTAGAAGATAGCGTAGCTTTAGTAATGGAGTTAAAGATTAATCGCTTATCAAAAAGCGAAATCACCCTCGGTATGGATTGCACTTGGCCTTGTCGCTCAGAAATTAATGTTCGTAAACAACTTAAAAAGAACCCGCGTAAAAAATGGTTTACTTTTGCCGTACCCTTAAATTGCCTATCTTTAAATGAAAACACTGATGATTTTGATCTCACTAAAATCAATGCCCCATTAATTTTGAGCACCGATGGTGCTATGGAAATGTCTATTGCTAACGTACGTTTAGGCTTACTACCAGAAGGCGACCCTGGTTGTCGGGAATGAATCTTATAAACTCTATCAAATAAGTTAAGGCGAGCATTATGCTCGCCTTTTTAGTGTGCGAATTTCATGCTAATCAGAGAAAAACAATTATATTATTGTCATATTGACTATAGATTGATATAGTCTACTGAATTCTCAGTGAGGCAAAGCATATGCAAAAACTAAGCATTACAGAAAAAATCAGCTATGGCTTAGGCGACACAGCAAGCAATATCGTTTTTCAAATTGTTATTAACTTTCTACTTATCTATTACATAGATGTTTTTGGAATCACTGCAGCTGCTGCAGGTACTATGTTTCTTGTCGTTAGATTGTTTGATGCATTCACAGACCCAATTATGGGTGCACTTGCCGATCGTACTCAGACACGCTGGGGACGTTATCGGCCTTACATGTTATGGCTAGCAATTCCATACGCGGTTATTGCTGTATTTGCATTTACCACCCCTGATTTCGCAGATGGTGGCAAGCTAATCTATGCTTACGTAACGTATACTTTACTCATGACTATCTACACAGCCCTGAATATTCCTTATTCAGCATTAGGCGGAGTCATGACCTCTGATCCTAAAGAACGTGTTTCTGTACAATCTTATCGCTTTGCTTTAGCCATGGTTGGCACTGCGATTGTAGTAGCGAGCTTATATCCTCTAGTTAATTTCTTCGGGGGCACAGAGATAGTTATTGAAGCTGGTAAAGAGGTAGAAAAAGTCATTGACCCCCAAATAGGCTACCAGCGTGCAATGATGGTACTTGGTGCATTAGCTGCGATCTGCTTTTTTGCATGCTTTGCATTCACTACAGAACGTGTTTCCAAAGTTGATCAAATCAAAGAAAAGCAAAATATCTTTAGTGATATAGCAGGCGTACTCAAGAATGATCAATGGGCAATTATTTCATTTCTTACCTTCTTGTTACTGGTGGGGGTTGTCATGCGTGGAGGGGTCACTCCTTTTTACATTGAGTACTATCTTGATAGTAAAGACAGACTGCCATTATTTATGTTACTAGGCAGTATTGCAGGTATTGCTGGAGCGTTAAGCACAAACTTTGTGAGTAAATTCATGGACAAAGTATTGGCCATGAAATTATCTATCATTGCAATTATTGTATTCAATTTTGCCATGATTTTCGTGCCTCGTGATGGATTTGTTTTAGCCCTAGTATTATCTATGTTTGCGAATTATTTCCATATGATATTGATTCCTTATATGTTCTCAGCAGTTGCTGATACCGTTGACTATGGCATTGATAAATGGGGCAAAGGTGCAATGGCTATGAGTTACTCCGGTCATTTGCTCGCACTAAAAATTGGAATCGCAATTGGTGGAGCTCTCTGCGCTTGGTTGCTAGCCTACTATGGTTATGTTGCAAACGCTGAGCAATCAGAACGTACCCTGACTGGTATCACATATATTTATGGGGCTAGTGTTGCGCTTGCTGGTGTGTTGATGTTGCTCTTTTTCAAGAATTATAAACTTGATGACGCATGGGCAAAACAATCGGCATCATTGTTTGATGAAAACAATAATCAAATAAATGCATAACAGACTGTAAACCAAATATAAGGAATAACGTAACTCGTGCCAAATTCTATTACAAACCCAATATTACCTGGCTTTAACCCTGATCCATCTATTGTTCGTGTTGGGGATGATTACTACATCGCAACCTCAACCTTTGAGTGGTATCCAGGAGTACAAATTCATCACTCTAAAGACTTAAAAAACTGGCGTCTAATTAGCAGACCCTTAAACAGAAAGTCGTTATTAGATATGCGTGGTAACCCTGACTCATGTGGCATTTGGGCACCCTGCCTAAGTTTTGACAATGGTTTATTTCACCTTATATACACCGACGTCAAACGATTCCAAGGTAATTTTAAAGATTCACATAACTATCTCACAACCTGTGCCACGATTGATGGGGAATGGAGTGATCCAATCTACATGAATAGCAGTGGTTTTGATCCCTCTTTGTTTCACGATGACGACGGTCGCAAATGGTTTGTTAATATGGTCTGGGATCATCGGCATAATCGAAACCAATTTGGTGGCATTCTTTTACAAGAGTATTCACCAAGCGAACAAAAATTAATAGGTGAGATTACAAATATC